>JBFGZH010000105.1:0-8039 GCA_041586895.1 Psychromonas sp.
AGCTTACCGCTGATTCCTGCGGTATGGGCCGGTTATCGTTGCGCACTGCTCAGTATGCATTATATTTCCAGAATGTGGCTACGCAGCGGCGCTTTAATGCTTTGCTTAATCAGCGGCATAAGTGCTATTTATCAAGGTATCAGTTAACTGTCCCTTATGACTCACATCGGTGCAGGACAAACCCTGCTGCAATAGGCTGTGGTGCATTACTTTTTATTAATGCGCCATGTTGGTGCTAAAATTCCCCCTTCTCTTCACTGATCTGTGCTTTTCTGCCCATTAGCTGTTGGCACGTTCCTTGTATCTCTTGTCTTTAATAAATAATAGATAAAGGTTAATAAAACAGGAGAGATGCATGCAGGATACATTGGCCATAGTGCTGGCGGGCGGAATGGGATCGCGATTATCACCATTGACTGATAATAGGGCAAAACCGGCGGTGCCCTTTGGTGGTAAATACCGAATTATTGATTTCACCCTAACTAACTGCCTGCATTCCGAATTAAGACGCATCCTTGTTTTAACCCAATATAAATCCCACTCTCTGCAAAAGCACCTGCGCGATGGCTGGTCAGTTTTTAATCCGGAACTTGGCGAGTATATCACCGTTGTCCCCCCGCAGATGCGTACCGGCGAGCAATGGTATGCCGGTACTGCTGACGCTATTTATCAGAACCTGTGGCTGCTTTCGCGCAGTGAAGCCGAATATGTGATCGTCTTATCCGGTGATCATATTTACCGTATGGATTATGCCCCTATGCTTGAACAGCATAGATTAACGGGGGCAGATCTCACTATTGCCTGCATGGAGGTGCCTGTAGAAGAAGCCCGCTCATTTGGCGTTATCGATATCAATGAAGACAAACGGATCCTTGCTTTCGTCGAAAAGCCCGAGCAGCCCCCCACTATTGCCGGTGATCCGGCTAAGAGCCTGGCCTCTATGGGTATTTATATCTTTAGTAGCGATGCGCTTATTGAGCTACTAGAAAAAGATGCGCTGAATGCCTTCTCCAGCAACGATTTTGGTCATGACATTATTCCCGAGGCGATTATTGACAAAAATGTTTATGCCTATCGCTTTGGCGATCTCATAGGCCGAGTATCACAGGATGCTTACTGGCGGGATGTCGGCACGATAGATTCCTTCTATCAGGCGAATATGGATCTGTTGCAGCCAGTTCCACCGATAAATTTATACCAAAGTAACTGGCCGATTCGTACCTATGAACAGCAACTGCCACCGGCGCGTACCGTATCTTCAAGCACAGGTCATGAAGGCATATTTATTAACTCTATTATCTCTAACGGCGTCATTATTTCCGGCGGTTCAGTACATAATTCTATTCTTTCATCGGATGTCCGTATTGATGACGGTGCCACTATTGAAAATAGTATTTTATTTAACCATGTGCAGGTTGGCAAAGGCTGCCGACTGCAGAACTGCATTATCGATAAACATGTAAAAATTCCTGCCGGAACAGAAATTGGTTTTGATCCGTTCGAAGATGCCAAGCGTTTTACCATTTCAGAGCAAGGGATTGTCGTGGTACCGGAAAAGTATCCCTTTGCCGAATAGTTGATCAAAGCAATAGCGCAGTCATTTTCCTTTCTCCGCCGGCAGATTGAGGCTGAAACGTTTAAAAAAACACAGCTATCTTTTTGATTATTCAGCTTAGGTTCATATTAGATAGGCTTTAATCATATTAACTCCCTATTAATATGATTAAGGACTTTCCCTATGAATAATCACAAGCGCAACATAGCGAAAAACCCGGCAATAAAAAGTTCACCGCTAAGTAGCCATTCCGGCCACTTTCTTTGCGCTCTGTGCCTGCTTATCTGCTTAGCGTTTTTCAGTCATCAGCTGCGTGCTAATGGGCAGCCAAGCGCTTATTCAAGCCGCTCTTACGAAGCCTTTTCGCAGGAGATCAGCGATGCGATGCGCGCAACTATTCTTAGCCAGAGTAGCGGCGCCCTCAGCTCAGATCAGCAGGCAGGCAAAGCAACAGCAGCAAGCAGGAATGAGTTACAGGCAGTAACGCAGCCGCGAAGCAGAAGCTATGCCCCGGAATTTACTATCTATGATGCCTTTGCCACGTTACAGGACGACTATGATGGCGACGGCTACTATCAGACAGTGACTGTGGTTTTTGATGCTGATATCTACAGCTATGATGGCAATGATCTCGGTGAGGTGTATGCGCGATTATATTTAAGTGAGAATGGCGGTCCCTGGTTCCACTATTACACCACTAATAATTTCCTTATTCACGGTGATAGTGAGCAGGACGCATACGAGGTCATTAGTAATTTTAGCCAGGGATACTATCCCGGCCACTATGATATTCTCATTGATCTGTATCAGGTTGGCTATGCCGGTATAGTGGCCACCTACAGCTCCGCTGACAACCAGGCACTATACGCTCTGCCCTTAGAGAGTAGCGATTATGACCCGCTTTATGTCGATAGCGTCTCCATTCATCATGGCGGTAGCTTGTCTGCACTGGCATTAATGCTACTTGTTTTGCTACTCACGGCTCGCTTAACCGTACTTAATATGCGTAGTTAATCTGAATTCCAATACCATGCAATACAACTAACAGTTGAACATGATGAGTGACAGTTTTTTTATAGAAGGTACTGCTACCTTTTAAGCAGCACTTATTAAGTTATACCAATCTGATTAATTAACAGATCTAGTGATATATTGTTATGCGCTTTCTCTAACCCTCTGCAGATTTCTCTCACTGCCAGCATGCGTTTTCAGGTAATCAAGAAAGTCCGTATTTGTTAACGGCCGGCTATAGCGGTAGCCTTGAAGGTACTGGCAAGTGGTCGATTTTAAAAACGTTTCCTGTGCTTCTGTTTCTACACCTTCAGCAACAACATTGATCCCCAGGCTTTTAGCCATGGCCAGAATTGCATTTATTAATACGCCATCCTCACAAGCTGCCGGCAAATTCATAATAAAAGAGCGATCGATTTTCAGGGTAGTAACAGGAAACTTTTTGAGATAGCTCAATGATGAGTAACCCGTACCAAAATCATCAATAGATAACTGCACGCCCAAGTTACGGAGCTCCTGCAGTTGATTGAGTGTCCTATCATTATCGGCAAGCAGCAGACTTTCGGTAATTTCAAGGGTCAGCCTTTCTGCCGCCAGGCCAGTGTCCTGTAACACAGATTCTACTAATTTCGGAATATTTTGTCTTTGAAACTGGTGGCTAGATACATTGACAGCAACATCCGGAGCCTGTTTGTCGGTTATCGGCCAGGTCATCGCTTCAGCGCAGGCTTCGCGTAAAACCCACTCGCCAATAGGCCCAATTAGACCAATCTCCTCAGCAAGTGGAATAAATGCCATAGGAGACACTTCGCCTTTCTCTGGATGGTTCCAGCGAATTAGAGCTTCGGCACTTTTTATCTTCCCGGTTTTTTTATTAATAATAGGTTGATATTTAAGAGAAAATCTTTCATTTTTCAATGCGCTATACAAGCTCTCTTCTAACTCTGTTCGATATATTGCTTGTTCCTCAATGTCCGGCGTAAAAAACAAAAAGTTATTCCTCCCTTTCGCTTTAGCTCTGTACATAGCACTATCTGCTTTACGCAATAGCGTAACTGCATCATTACCGTCATCAGGAAAAAGAGTGATTCCGATGCTGGCGGAAACAAAACAATCACGCCCTTGCAAACGGTAAGGTTGCGCAAGGTTTAATTGAATTTTCTTTACCACAGATGCAATATCATGGTTACTGTTATTTTCAGGCAGTAAAATAGCAAATTCATCGCCACCTAATCTAGCGACCGTATCGGATTTGCGCATATGGCTAAGCAATCGCTGAGATGCTTCTTGAAGTAACTGATCTCCTAGCAAGTGACCCAAGGTGTCATTAACATATTTGAAGCCATCGAGATCAAGGTATAATAAAGCAAGCCGAGTTTTATTCCTTTTAGCAGAATCCAACGCATGCGATAAACGATCAGAAAACAAATTCCGGTTGACCAACCCGGTTAAACTATCAAAGTTACCCTGGCGCCAAATCCGTACCTCATTTTGCTTGCGATGAGTAATGTCGACAAGAGTTACCGGAATGCTTTGAAAGCCGCTTTGAGTTTCAGGTATTGGAAAAGAGATAATACAGTTAATCTCTTGACCATCTAAAGTACGATAATTTGCTTCTGCCCTAAACTCACTGTTTTTTTCCCAGATAGCATGTAGTCCTTTGACAAAAACATCAATAGCATTTTCACCAAAGGTATCACTGATTCGCCTGAAAAAATCTCCCCGACTCTTCGCCCTGAATAACTTTAATGTCGCCTCATTAACTTGCCTTACTTTAACCATAGCGGCCAAAGTCCAAGCGACATGCTCATTCTCTTGTAAGTATTGGCCAAGATCAGTGACCCCTCCATTACGCAGTTTGTTCAGCGTCTCATTAACTTCCGATAAGTCCTCGTTCCATATCGATATCTCAGAATTATCGAACAGCCGTTTATAACTTTCTTCGCTTTTTTGCAATGCTGCGTAAGGTTTCTTCAAAGTAGCACTGATAATTGCATTAAAGACAAGCCAGAAAGAAAAGGCTTTTAGAATATGGCCGAGTATATTCAGCTGTCCTGAAAAGTGTAGATAATAGGTAAAAGCAAGCTCAGCGCATATGCTCATAGCAATGGCTGCAATAATGAGTTTTCTCTCTTTTGCCGAGATACCTGCTCCTGTAAAGAGAAAGGAGCACAGCGCCGTAAGCAAGAAAAAAATAATCAGATATTCGCTATATTCCGTGAAACGGCTAGCACCTTGCCCCTCGATAAAAGTTATCGGAAAGGCTCCTAGCAGTATCAAGCCGGAGAGTGCAACGGCTAAGCTCCCCCAAAGGGTAATTAATAGGTATTCATTTTGCTTTTTTGCTGCCAACAAGGGGGCAGCAAGTAGCAGCAGGGTTTCCAAATAGCGACCCGCAATCCAAAACTGTATCGACTGATTTCCCCCTCCTGCTATTCCCTTATGGAAAAGTGCATGAATTAAATCAAATGAGCCAACCCATAAATAACCACAAGCCAAAAAAAATAGAAAACTATTTTTACTATAGCCCCTGGTAAACCAGGCAAGGGTAAACATGATAAGCGTAATAATGATTGTAAAAAATTGGATTAGTGTATGAAATGCGAAATAACTGAGTTGAGCAAGAATAATCAATAGAAGAGATATAACGCTGGGGACTATCCATAACCGCCATTGCATAAGCGAATTAATAACTTTTTCTTGAACAGTCAATTTAACCTCTAGCAATTATTGTTTTTTCATCGTACCGATAAAACTAGTTTAATGCATTTACGTTGCCAAAAATAGCCACTATTTAACAGCAAGATCTATTAGTTGATATTAAATATTCAGAAACTATCAACTTATTATTTAAAAACAGAAAGTTAGCGATTTAAATTTCATAAACTGTGCGACACAGACCACTCCCTTGTTGCAATAACGATGCTATCTATCGGGTTGTAAATGGATATCTCGTCGCAACTCGAACACAGCTGCGCCCTATTCTTTAATACGGGAAGGGGGTCAACTGGCAATCCAGCGCATCGATACTGTCAGAGTTTGTCCTCCCTAAATCGGCCAGCGCCTTCAACTGCTCGGCACTACCGGGTCTGCCCAGCAAAAACCCCTGCAGCTCATCACAACCTTGATCGCGCAGAAACTGCTGCTGCTGTTCAGTTTCCACCCCTTCCGCGACAACCCGCAGGTGCAGACTGTGCGCCATACAGATAATGGCTCGCACTAGATTTTCTCCATCAGCATCACCGGGAAGATCCATAATAAAAGCACGATCGATCTTCAGGATGCTCACCGGTAGTTTTTTTAGGTACATTAATGATGAGTAGCCGGTACCGAAGTCATCAATAGAAAGTTTCACCCCCAATACGCGAATCTGCTCTAGGATTGGTAGTGCCTGGTTGATATTTTCCATCAAGCTGGTCTCAGTGATTTCCAGCTCCAGAAGGTGAGCAGGCAGACCGCTGTAATTGAGCGCGGCATGGATATCCTGCAGCAAGTCATGCGCATATAGTTGCCGGGGCGACAGATTCACCGAAATCGGAATTGGATAACCATCAGCATGCCACTGTGCAGCCTGATAACAGGCAGCAAACAAGACAAAACGGCCGATTTCGATAATCAGCTTAGAGCCTTCAGCCACCGGAATAAATTCACCTGGCGGTATCAACCCCTGCTTCGGATGGCGCCAGCGTACTAGCGCTTCGGCGCCGAGTACCTGCTGCCCTTCGATATCGAAGCGAGGCTGATAGTGGATAAAGAGTTCATTATTGCTCAGCGCCTTATGCAAGTCTTTCTCGTGCTGATAAAGCCGTTGCTCCCGGGCATTGATTTTTGCATTAAAAAATTGCAGATTATCACGCCCTCTCTGCTTGGCCTGATACATAGCCTGGTCGGCATGACGGGTGAGAGTGTCAATATTGTCGCCATCCTCGGCTAGCAGCGCGATCCCGATACTGGCTGAAGTGAAACATTGTCGCGAACCTAATTGATAGGGTTTATTCAGCGCGGCGAGAATACGCAGGGCAATCTTTTTAATCTGCTCTCTGTTACATACTTCACGCAGGATTATAACAAACTCATCGCCACCGAAACGCGCCACCGTATCTCTGGCTTGTATACAGGTTCGCAGGCGGTCTGCAACCTGACGCAGTAATTGGTCACCCACGGAATGGCCATAGCTGTCATTGATGCTTTTGAAGTGATCTAGGTCGAGAAACATCAGCGCACTAGTCAGCAGAGAGTCACTACTCAGCACATCATTGAGTCTTTGTGTAAACAGACTGCGATTTGGCAGGCCGGTCAGGCTGTCATAGAGTGCTAACTGCTCCATTTTTTGCTCGGCAATTTTCAGTTTAGTAATATCACTGAATAACAGCACATAAAGCTTTTTGTCAGCATCGCCGGGCAGGCTAGTCACAGAGACCAGTACGGGGAGCATGCTCCCGCTGCGGCATTGCAGTGTGCCTTCGCCTTGCCAGCGCTGAGCCTGTTGTAAGTGCTGCATAATATTCGCATGCATACTCAAAAAGGAATGAATCACAGTTTCAGCATCGTCTCTGCTGCAGCCGCTCATCTCAATAAAAGCCTGGTTTGAAGAGAGCAGATTGTGTTGCCCATCGAGGATAATAATTGCCTCAGCCGTCTCGGCAAACACCTGCTGAGCCAGTTGTACCTGCTCCTGCGCGTGCTTGATAGCGGTGACATCAGTCGCGATACTGCCTATAGAATCAAGTTTATTCTGCTCATCAAGAAGAGGAAACTTACTCACCAGAAAAGTACGGGGACCGTTAGCGGTTGTAATTTCCATCTCATACTGGACGGGGCGAAGATAGTCCCCTAGATGTTGGTCTTCTTTCCTCAATGCCGCCTGCACGGCAGCGCTTATTCCTCCTTGATTGTCGCTAGTTAGCAGCCGCTCTGCCGTCGTCCCGAACACCTCGGCACAGCGTTTATTCACCAGCCTGAAATTATGCTGCAGGTCCCTGATAAAAATAAGATTCGGTGAATTATCAATGATACTGGACAGCTGTTTGTCACGTTCACGAATGCGCAGCAGCATTTTTTCAACCGCCTTACCGACACGAATAAACTCATGAAAACAGCCCCCCTTGAAAGGCTCTGGCGAGCCGCATTGCGGCACCTGCTCGGCATATCGGGTCAACTGCTGCAAGGCACCATGAATCAGCTGTCTGAGCACCAGCATCACAGTAATAGCCAAAACGCTCACCAGTGCACTGGCATAATAAAGATTGGTAGTATAGGCCTGCTGCAGCAGCTGTTGTGCGTCATTAGACTGGAGTGAACGGATTTGGTATTCAGCGCTATTGCCGATGCGCAAATGATGTATCCTGACAGTGCCATTTTCAGTCATGCTAATCGCGTTATGCGTAGCCTGTGTTGCACTGCGCAAGGCCTGCAGTTTTCCCGCCTGACTCTGCTGACTATCGAGCACAATATCACCGGAATGCAAGGAGAT
>JBFGZH010000106.1:0-7947 GCA_041586895.1 Psychromonas sp.
ATAACCTTGACTGCGTTTGAAATCCAGATGCAGATCGATTAACAGCTGGTGGCTGAGCGGATCCTCAAAGACAAATTTTTCCGATAAAACTAAAATACCGCCGGGCAGTAAGCCGTTGTAGATATTGGTTAAAAGATCCAGGCGTTTTTCCGGGGTTAAAAACTGCAGGGTAAAATTGAGTACCACCACGGACGCATTGACGATTTTGATATTGCAGATATCATCACAGAGCACGGTAACCGGGGTATCAGATTTATAGGCATGAATATATTGCTGGCAACGTTCAACCATCGCCTGTGAGTTATCCACGGCAATAATCTGACAGTCTTTTTTATTACTCAGGCCACGGCGCATCGACAGCGTCGCCGCCCCTAAAGAACAGCCAAGATCATAAAGGTTACTGTGATCGACCGCGTAGCGCTGGGTGATCATGGCGATAGTATTAATGATCTTTTCATAACCGGGTACCGAACGTTTGATCATATCCGGAAATACTTGTGCAACCTGCTCATCGAAGGTAAATCCGCCGACCTGTTCAAGCGGTTTGCTATAAATATTGTCTGTTTTACTCATATCCGTTGCCTGCTGCTGTATGCCTTAATATTTTGATGGCGCATTTTACTCAAATTAGCCGGAATGGTCATTTTTTTATTTAGCCGTGTAACAAGCAGCGCTTTTCTTTTATAATGACAAAAATTTTTTATCTCGTATTTAAAACAGGAATCGATAATGCGCACAATGTATTGTGGTGAAGTGACAGAAGCTGTCATTGGTCAGGAAATTGAGTTGGTAGGTTGGGTAAATAAGCACCGTGATTTAGGCGGTGTGATCTTTTTGGATATGCGTGACCGTGCGGGGATTGTACAAGTCTTTTTTGATGCGGATACGCCACAAGCTGCTGAACTAGCCACATCAATTCGTAACGAATTCTGTATCAGAATTAAAGGCCAGGTTCGCCCGCGCCCGGAAGGTCAGGTCAATAAAGATATGATCACCGGTGGTATTGAAATCCGCGGTCTGGAGTTGGAAATTTTAAACCGTGCAGCGCCGCTGCCGCTGGACAGCAATCAGAAAAACTCTGAAGAGCAGCGTCTGCGTTACCGTTATCTGGACCTGCGTCGTCCGGAAATGGCGCAGCGTATGCAGTTCCGTGCCAAAGTCAGCAGCTTTGTGCGTCGTTTTCTAGATGACAACGGCTTCCTGGACGTGGAAACGCCTATCTTGACCAAAGCGACACCTGAAGGAGCACGTGACTACTTAGTGCCAAGCCGTACTCATAAAGGTCAGTTCTTTGCTTTGCCGCAGTCACCGCAACTCTTTAAACAGCTGCTGATGATGTCCGGACTGGATCGTTACTACCAGATTGTGAAGTGTTTCCGTGATGAAGATCTGCGTGCCGATCGTCAGCCTGAATTTACTCAGATTGATATCGAAACTTCCTTTATGAGCGGTGAGCAGGTGATGGAAATCACCGAGAAGATGATCGTCAGTCTTTTCCAGGAGATGCTTGATGTTGATTTAGGGACTTTCCCGAAAATGACCTATGCGGATGCGATGCGCCGTTTCGGTAGCGATAAACCGGATCTGCGTATCGACTTTGAACTGATCGATGTGGCTGATCTGTTAAAAGAGGTCGAGTTTAAAGTCTTCTCTGACCCGGCAAATGATGCCGCTAGCCGAGTGGCCGTTATCTGTGTACCGGGCGGCGCACAACTGTCGCGTAAAAATATCGATGAGTACGGCAAATTCGTGACTATCTACGGGGCTAAAGGACTGGCATGGATGAAGGTCAATGAAGCGGCGAAAGGCCTTGAGGGTGTACAGTCGCCGATAGCCAAATTCCTAAGCGAAGAAATTGTCACTGAACTTATTGCGCGCAGTAATGCACAGGACGGCGATATTATTCTATTTGGTGCCGATAAAGCCAATGTGGTTGCCGAAGCGCTTGGTGCACTGCGTCTGAAAGTAGCCGAAGACCTTGGCCTGATCAAAGATGAGTGGAAACCGCTATGGGTTATCGACTTCCCTATGTTTGAGCCGCTTGAAGATGGCGCATTAACGCCGCTGCATCATCCGTTTACCGCGCCAATCGGTGTAAGCGCTGAAGAGTTGGAAGCTAATCCGGTCGGTGCCATCTCCAATGCCTACGATATGGTCTTAAACGGTTGTGAGCTCGGTGGCGGTAGTGTGCGTATCCATCAGCAGGATATGCAGGCGGCTATCTTCCGTATTCTTAATATCAGTGATGAAGAAGCAAAAGATAAATTCGGCTTCCTGCTTGAAGCGCTGCAGTTTGGTGCGCCACCACATGCCGGTCTGGCATTTGGTCTGGACCGTCTGATCATGCTGATGACAGGGACTGACTCTATTCGTGAAGTTATCGCCTTTCCGAAAACGGCAACGGCAGCCTGCCCGTTAACTAACGCCCCTGGTGTTGCCAATCCGGCGGCGCTGGCAGAGTTAAATATTGCTGTGGTTAAAGATGAGAAAAAAGAACAACAGTAACTTGTAAAGAACAGATAGTAAAAAGGCGCTGGCATCGAGTATGTCAGCGCCTTTTTTTTTTGCCCAGCAAAGCTGGCAAACCCGCTCACTTGCAAGAGAGTGAGATCACCCTGATTGAGGGGAAGAAAGCCTAAAAAGCTGGACATCCAATATTTTGACTTGTTAAGAGAGTCAACCTACCTTTTAGTTATACTTATTTTGTTGGGAGGGGCTTATGACACAATCTCGAAAATCCCAAGTATCGCTTATTGATACGCCTTATTACCATTGCATTTCCCGCTGTGTTCGTCGTGCTTTTTTATGCGGCGAAGATAAACTTACCGGGGAAAGTTTTAGTCACCGCCGCCAATGGGTTGCCGAGCGAATGCACTTTCTTGCTAGTCTCTTTAATATTGATATCTGTGCTTACGGAATACTATCGAACCATTATCACCTTATTTTACATGTAGATAGCGATGCAAACAAAAAACTGTGTAATGAAGAAATATGCCAAAGGTGGTGTCAGCTTTATAGTGCTCCTCCGTTGGTGGATAGGTGGATGAAGCAGCAGCTAGTCAGTGCAATTGAGCAAGAAGCTGCACTGGAGATTATTAATAACTGGCGAGAACGATTGCTTGATATTTCCTGGTTTATGCGTTGTTTAAACGAGTTCATTGCCCGTAAAGCTAATAAAGAAGATAATTGTAAAGGACGGTTCTGGGAGGGACGTTTTAAATCTCAAGCATTACTGGATGAAGAAGCTTTACTGGCCTGCATGGCTTATGTGGATTTAAATCCTATTCGTGCGCAAATGGCAGATAGTGTGGAAAATTCAGAGTATACATCTGCTTATGAGCGAATTAATGGTGTTGCCAGTATTAAAGAAACTGATGCATGTGCCTTCAATAAGAAATCACTCTTAGGGTTTGTCGGTGATGGGCATGAAATAAATCTTCAGGGTATTCCTTTTTCGCTGATTGATTATCTTGAACTGCTGGATTGGACAGGGCGTGTTATTCGAAAAGATAAACGCGGTGCAATTTCTACACAACACCCACCACTACTTGCTACTCTCGGATTGGAATCTGAAATTTGGCTTGAACTTGCCAGTGGTTTTGGTAAAAACTATCAAGGCGCAGTAGGTTCACTAGAAGAGTTGGCTGCATTTGCAAGCCACACAAATAAGCGCTGGATACCGAGAAAAAACGAATTGCGACGATATTTACATTAACAATACCGAACTTAAGTAAAAAAGATAAAAATTCAGTTATTAGCTTTTGCTAAGGGAATAAACAGCCTCGAATTTCTCTTATCGCCGCCATTAACGGAATATTTTATTGATTAGGCTTTAACGGCTGTTTATAAAAGGAAAAATATAGGGTTTTCGTTTCTGTTATTGGTATTGTTCGGGTGTTTAAATATATTGGATGTCCGGAACTAACTTTTCCGGAACTAACTTTTCCGAAGGTAAGGATGGTGAGCCGAACGATATTAAAAAAATCGTCGAAACCTATCAGTATCGCACTGAAGAGGAACGCTATGCCCGCTGCGTTTCCATGGCGGAGATTGAGAAAAACGACTTTAACCTCAATATCTCACGCTATGTCAGTACAGCTAAGCCTGAGCCGAAGGTTGACCTGAAAGAGGTGAATGATGAGCTGTTCTTAATTGAGGAGCAGATCTCAAACTCATTAGAAACGCATAACAGCTTTTTGAAAGAGTTGGGCTTGACTCTATTACCAGGATCACAAAAAAGGATTAAATAGTTTTTTCATGAATAATTACCACAAAGAACGTAAACAAAAACTAATCTCCCTTGGGGCAGATGCCCTTGCCGAGGCTTTATTAAAGCATGCTTCTCATTCCTCTGAGGCAAACGCTCTGATTGAACAGTTGATTGCCACGCCCGATGAAAATGTTCAACGCTTTAGAGAGAAACTGTCAGAGTTAAAGCAACATCGTGGCTATATTGAATGGGATGCTGTATCTGGTTTTGCCTGGGAGCTGGAGATGCTGCTTCAAGATCTCAATAAGGGGGTAAGCGATCCGCTAACCGGCCTTAAGCTTATTGCCGAATTTTACGAAACAGATAGCATCATTATGGAGATGTGTGACGATTCTGACGGAGAAATCGGCGATCTGTTCAGCTATGGCGCTAAGGAACTATTTGTTGAGTACGCTTCTCGCTGTGATGACAAGGATAAGGTTGCAGAGCTTATTCTCAAACTCAGTCTGGACAATGATTATGGCGTTCGCGATACCTTGATTGATTGTGCCGGTGAATGCCTGCCTGAAAAGACAATTCGGGCAATGGTTGCCACACTTCAGGAACAAGAAGGAGAGGGTAAATATTACGATAAGGTTTTAATAGAATCCCTGGCAAAACAACTCAAAGATGCTGAGCTTTATGAAAAAACGCGCATAGCATCTTGGGGAGAAAAGCTGCCTACAGCGGGAATGATAGATATTGCCAGAGTCTGGCTGGAGAGCGGAGATATTGAAACAGCGCACTCCTGGCTCAAAAAGATCCCCGAGGATGATACCTATAATGCTTATGAGCAACAGCAGCTGCTACAGGAGATCTACCTGAAGCAAGGGAATACTGAAGAGCTGACCAAGCTGTTGTTTCAAGAATTCCGCTCTTGTCATACCACCGACTCTCTGCAGGCGTTGCTGGATGTTATTGGCCACGAGCAGCAGAATAAGGTTGTCGATACGGAGATCAAATATATTCTGAAAAACGAAAAATTCGATGAATCGGATGCCTTGTTCCTGGTTGAAATAAGCAGGATCAATGAGGCTGAAAACTACATCCTTATGCACGCGGATCAACTTGATGGCAGTTTCTACGGGCAGATGCTTGCTCTAGCCAAAGCAATGGAGTCAGTAAACCGGAACCTGACCGCCAGCCTGCTCTACCGCTGCCTGCTGATTTCGATTCTGAAGCGTGGCTATGCCAAAGCGTATCACCATGGAGTCGATTACTTGTGTCAACTGGACAAACTGTCTGAGGCGATAACAGATTGGAAAGGCTTGGGCAGTCATGCTGATTTTAAAGCCCAACTCACAGAAAAGCATGGTCGTAAACGAAGCTTTTGGTCAAAGTACAGAGCATAAGAGTGATTAGGTAAAAAGGCCTTGGTGCCAGGTTTTATCTTTTTAAGCTAAGCAAAAAACAAAACTGATAACCATGCAGTAAGCAGCTACTAATCTTTTTATAAAAATTTAAAGCAATAAATTCAATAATGGTGGGAACAAATGGAAATTCAGGAAATTATAGATAGCCTTCAATTTAATACAGAAAGGTTTCCGCGCAGAGCAATACAACAGGCAATAGCCAACCGAGAGGCAATTACTCCCCAATTAATAGAGATCCTGGAGTATGTTGAGCAGAATATAGATGAAGTCTATGAGCAGGAAAAGTATATGGCGCATATTTATGCTTTATATCTTCTTGCTCAGTTTCGAGAAAAGCATGCTTATCCGTTAATCTATAAGTTTTTTTCAATTCCTGGTGAGATTTCTCTTGATGTCACAGGTGACTTGGTAACTGAAGCACTTGATCGAATACTTGCTTCTGTTTCTCATGGTGATACAAGCCTGATAAAATCGTTGTTGGAAAATGAAGAAGCGAATGATTATGTAAGGAATGCAGCACTCAGAGCCCTGATGGTTTTAGTTGTACAGGGGCAGCTTTCGCGAGAAGAGATGGTGGAGTATTGTAAAAGCCTTTTTCGAGAAAAATTAACTAGAGAGCATTCACATATCTGGAATGGCTTAACGGTTGTTAGTACAGAGCTTTATCCTGAAGAGTTGTATGAAGATATTAAACAAGCCTTTGATGAAGAACTGGTTGATCCTTTTTTTGTAGGAATCGAGGATGTCCAGAAAAGCTTGGAAGAAGGGAAAGAAAAGGTCTTGGCAACGTGGAAAAATAATGAAAGATATCATTTCATTGCTGATGTTGTTCATGATATGGAATGCTGGGCATGTTTTAAACCTCCTCAAAAATTACACTCAAAGACTTCAACAGTCAAAGCACCTAAAATAGGAAGAAACCAGCCATGTCCCTGTGGTAGCGGAAAAAAATATAAAAAATGTTGTGGGAAATAACAGTAAAGATCTTATGTAAATCATAGAACGAGCTAATACCGTTGAACAAGTGCAGGACGCTCCAGATCTGGTGATTTCGTTATTATGCGCTCAAGGTGTATGGTCAGAGCTTATGCTCTGACCTTCTGTCCACCTGTATTTTAGAGGGACAACTGAAGAAATAGCCTGTCTAGCCAACCAGCTCAAACTCATCACTGTCTTTGCGTTTGGCATAAAGCGCGGCATTATCGAGGTCATAGTGCCAGCCATGGAGATGCAATGTTCCCGCTTCAACACGCTCCTTTACCCAGGGAAAGGTCATCAGATTATCCAGTGAGCGAATAATCCCTTTCTCTTCACACTCATGATAACAGGAGGCTGCCGACTTATGATTGTGCTCCAGTACTTCATTACGCACATCTTCGAGTTGTTTCATCCATTTGGAGACAAATGTTTCCGCCGTTGAACTCGGAGGCGTATCCATCAGTGCTTTGATGCCGCCACACTGAGTATGCCCGAGAACGATAATACTCTCTACTTCCAGGCCGGTGACCGCATACTCTAAAGCGGCACTGGTACCATGGTAGCTATCACTGCTTTCACAGGGGGGGATAAGGTTGGCAACATTGCGAATCACAAAAAGATCACCCGGCTGACAATCTAAAATAATGGTCGGATCAACGCGCGAATCGGAACAACTGACAATGGCTATCTTTGGCGATTGACCCTGTGTCGCTAGTTTGGAGAGCTTTTGTTTGTTCTGCTGATAATAACCTTTTTTGAAACGCTGATATCCTGCGATTAATTTATCAACTGCTGGCATAATATTATCCCTTATATGAAGAAATCGTGAATTCTGAGTGCTAGTCAGTTTTATGATTATATAAATATGCTCATTTTTTTACGCTTTTTATAATAATAATCTATTTGTGGTATTAATAATAATTAATATATATTATGAATATCATAAACTTTAATTAATGGTATTTGCGATGCGAGCTTCCCTACATCAGTTAAAAGTGTTTCAGAAAGTGGCTTTATTTATGAACTATACCAAAGCCGCCAGTGAATTAGGCTTAACGCAACCTGCTGTGAGTATTCAGCTTAAACAGCTGGAAAATAATCTCGAGCTGGCGTTGTTTGAAAAAATAGGTAAAAAGCTTTTTTTAACCCCTGCCGGTCAGGAATTACAGCATTTCTGTAATGATCTCTTTGCCCGTTTCGATAATATGGATATGACACTCAGTGCACTGAAAGGCAAGCTGCAGGGGGACTTTAGGCTTGCCGCCGTGAGCAGTGCCAAATACTTTACTCCGCATCTGCTCGGGGCTTTCCATAAACGTTATCCAAAGGTTAATCTGCACCTGGATA
>JBFGZH010000107.1:0-7919 GCA_041586895.1 Psychromonas sp.
ATCACTTTTTCCAGATCAGCAATAAAGGTTAATGCCGGTTGCAGATCACCCTTGAAACAGCTTTCAGTACCCAGGTGGCAGGTCGGGCCGACAGGCTCAACAATGGCAAGCAGCGTATCATTGTCGCAGTCTGTGCTGATTTCGATAACATTCAGGAAGTTACCTGATTCTTCACCTTTACACCATAACCGCTGCTTGGTACGGCTGAAAAAGGTCATCTTGCCGCTTTCCAGTGTTGCCGCTAAGGATTCCTGATTAACATAACCGAGCATTAATACTTTACCTGAGGTGCGGTTCTGCACGATCACAGGCATCAGGTTATCAACTTTAGCCCAATCCAGTGCCTTAAGCTGCGCTTCATTCATTAGTATATTGCTCATAATCTGATCTCTACCTGCTGTGTTTTAAGGTAAGCTTTTAACTCACCAATATTAATTATCTGTTTATGGAAGACACTTGCGGCCAGTGCACCGTCAACATCTGCTTTGTTAAAGACATCGGCAAAATGCACCATCTCGCCGGCACCGCCGGAGGCGATTAGCGGAACCTGGCAGATTGCACGCGCCTGACTGAGCTGCTCGATATCATAACCGCCGCGCACGCCGTCCTGATTCATCACATTCAGGACAATCTCACCGGCACCACGTGACTGTACCTCTTTGATCCAGTCAAAGGTGTTCCATTTGGTGGTCACTGTTGCATGTTCACTGCCGGTAAACTGCTTAACCTGATATAAACCCGTTTCTTTGTCAAAGTAACTGTCGATGCCGATAACAATGCACTGTACACCGAATTTTTCGCTAAGACGGTTGATTAAACTCGGATCGCTAAGAGCGGGGCTGTTGATAGACACTTTATCTGCGCCAAACTGTAAAATGCGCTGTGCATCTTCCTCTGTTTTAATGCCGCCGGCAACACAGAAAGGAATATCAATCACCTCGGCAACGCGGCTTACCCAGCTTTTATCCACCACGCGAGCGTCTGAGCTGGCTGTGATGTCATAGAAAACCAGTTCATCGGCACCTTCTTCGGCGTAACGTTTGGCCAGCGGGACAATATCACCGATAATTTCATGGTTGCGAAATTGTACGCCCTTTACGACCTGGCCGTCCTTAACATCCAAACAAGGAATTATGCGTTTTGCCAGCATGCGATTGCCTCCTCAACGTTAAATTTACCTTCCAGCAGAGCACGGCCGACAATCATGCCCGATGCGCCTGAGCGGGCAACGGCGGCGATATCATCTAAGGATCCTATGCCACCGGATGCCTGCCAGGCTACCTGCGGGTAGGCAGCGGCCAGCTCTTGGTAAAGGTCAACATTAGAGCCGCTTAAGGTACCGTCTTTAGAGATATCGGTGCAAAGCACATGCTTCAGACCCACGGCAAGGTAGATATCAAGAAGCGATTCGATGGTTTGACCGCTATCTTCCTGCCAGCCGGACACGGCAACAATTTTATTACCCTGTGCATCGATATTAATATCCAGCGCCAAAACGATATGCTCGGCACCATATTTTTTCATCCAACCGGCAACCATTTGCGGATCTTTAACGGCTGTTGAGCCGATAACCACACGCTGGGCACCGGCATCGAGCAGATCCTGTACGTCCTGCTCGGTACGTACGCCGCCGCCAATTTGAATTTTAGCCGGGGTGTTGGCAATCAAGCTGGCAATCACCTTTAGCTGACGTTTACTGACATCCTTTGCGCCGTCCAGGTCAACCAGATGTAACCAGTCTGCGCCCTGCTGATTGTAAATCGTAAACTGGCTTTGCGGATCATCACTGTAAACCGTTTTTTGTGCGTAATCGCCCTGATATAAGCGAACGACTTTGCCGTCGATAAGATCGAGTGCTGGGATAATCATATTAAAGCTCCAAGAAGTTTTTAATCAGTTGCGCACCGGCTTTACCGGAGCGTTCAGGGTGGAACTGCACCCCGTAGAAATTGTCTTTGTTGACTGCGGCAGTAAAAGGTTTTCCATAATCACAGCTGGCAATGGTATCTTCTGTTACCGGCAGGGCATAGCTATGCACAAAGTAGAAATAGCTGTTGGCGGGAATATCTTTAAACAGCGGGTTATCCGCTTTGGCGTTAACCTGATTCCAGCCCATATGCGGAGAGCGCAGCGGGGCGACATCCATCTTTTCGATATGACCTTTAACTATACCCAGGGTGTCAATAACAGGCTGATCACCAAAACCTTCTTCCGAAGCATCGGCCAGCATCTGCATGCCTAGGCAGATACCTAATACCGGTTGCTTGAGGTTTTTAATCTGTTCGACCAGGTTACGTTCAATCAGGTTGGCCATCGCTTCTTTAGCGGTACCGACGCCAGGTAAAAATAGTTTGTCAGCCTGCTGCAGAACTTCCGGATCTTTACTGACGCTAACGCTATAACCGAGACGCTCAATGGCAAATTTAACCGATGACAGGTTAGCGCAGCCGGTATCAATAATTACTATTTTCATAACACACCTTTGCTTGATGGCAGATCCGTACCTATGATTTGAATACTTTGACGCAGAGTACGGCCGAATGTTTTAAATAAGCCTTCCACCATATGGTGAGCATTGCCGTCTTCAACCTCAAGGTGCAGTGTCGCGCCCATCGCCTGAGCAAGTGAATAGAAAAAGTGCTCAACCATTTCAGTGGACATGGTGCCGACCAGTTCACGCGGGAAGTTTGCCTTAAATTTAAGGTAGGGACGACCGGACAAGTCGAGCGTACAGCTTGCCTTGGTTTCATCCATCGGCAGTACAAAACCAAAACGGCCGATACCGCGTTTATCCCCTAGCGCTTTATTCAGCGCTTCACCGAGTGCCAGTGCCGTGTCTTCAACACTGTGGTGATCATCGATATGCAGATCACCTTTAACGCTGACATCCATCTGGAAACCACCATGGGTGGCTATCTGATCGAGCATATGATCAAAGAAGCCCATGCCGGTATCGATATGGTTTTCACCCGTAGTATCTAAATCAACGCGGACATTGATATCGGTTTCTTTGGTGGTACGTGTTACCGAGGCGATGCGACCGCGAGTGGTCAGCTGTTTAACAATGGCTTTCCAGTTCTGTGTTTCTCTGTTGTAGAGAATGCCGGTAATGCCCATATTTTCAGCAAGCTGAACATCGGTAATACGATCGCCAATCACATAGGAGTTGGCAAAATCGATACGCCCTGACTGCAGGTATTCTTTTACCATACCGAGATGCGGTTTACGGCAGCTGCAGTTGTCTTCCGGAAAGTGCGGGCAGAGCAGGGTGGATTCAAACTTCACACCTTGCGAGGCAAAGATTTCCATCATCTTATTCTGTGGAATATCGAAATCTTGTTGCGGGTAGCTGTCCGTACCCAAACCATCCTGGTTAGAGACGATAACCAGAATAAAGCCTGCTTCCTGCAACTTTAAAAGACAAGGAATAACATCGGCTTCAAATTTCAATTTTTCTAAACTATCAACCTGTTTATCGCTGATCGGCTCATCAATTAATGTGCCGTCACGATCGATAAATAGAAATTTTTGTTTACTCATGATTTATTCCCTATAGCGAGTTTAAGGTGGTTAATGTCGCCTGCATTTCAGCTTCTGAGCCGATAGTAATGCGGATACAATTGTCCAGGCGTGGCTTGCTGGCAAAGTCACGCATAATAATGCCGTCATCGGCAAAGGCGCTAAATACTTTTGCCGAGTCTTTAAAACGTACCAGTAGATAGTTGCCCGTTGCCGGAAATATTTCAGTGACGCAGTCAATTTCCTGCAGGGCGTTTTGCAACTGCAGGCGGTTATTATTCAGTGTGGTTACGCGCTCTTGCATCACCGCTAAACCCGAAGCAGAAAGCGCTTGAGTGGCGATCTGTGCGACAGGAGCCGGCACCGGGTAGGGAGCAATCACTTTCGCCAGCATTTCAATAACCGATTCCTGTGCTACGGTGAAGCCACAACGGATAGCAGCCAAAGCAAAGGCTTTAGATAAGGTGCGGGTGATAACCAGGTTTTCATGCTCGCTAATCAGATCCACTTGACTTAATTGCGGGCAAAATTCAATGTAAGCTTCATCGGCAACAATCAGTGCTTTGCCTTTTGTGGCCTGTAGTAATGCAATCAGCTTTTCCCTGTCGAGCATATTGCCGGTCGGGTTGTTTGGGGCGCATAAAAAGACCAGCTTCACTGAGCTGTTCGCTTCGTTAACCGTCTGTGCAACTGCTTCATAATCAACGTCAAAGTGTTCATCCAATGCCACCTCTTTAACCGCCACACCGCAGGTTTCCGCGCTGATGGCATACATGCCGTAAGTTGGCGGGCAGATAAGAATGCTGTCCTGGTTGGGCTCACAAAAGGTGCGGATCAGTATTTCGATACTTTCATCGGCACCACGGGTGCTTAATACTTGACTGTTTTTAACGGAGGCGTAATTGGCGTAGGCGTTGATTAATTCTGGAGGTTGAAACTCAGGATAGCGGTTAAGCTTGCTGGAATCTAACTGATATTCACTACAGTCTGGGGATTCATTGGCATTTAACCAGACTTCACCAGTACCGCCAATACGGCGGGCAGAAAGGTATGGGGTTAATGCCTGCACGGTTTTACGGGCGAGGTGTTGGATATCACTCATCTTCTTTTATCTTCCCTAACGAATAGCAACCTATAGCACTGTCAGAGTGTTTATCTCTATAGGCTGCTATAACAAATATTGTTATTGAGCACAGGGCGTGCGTATGCCCTGTTTTTATCTATTTAGTTTATCCATGCGGATAGTCACGGCGCGTTTATGTGCCGTTAAGCCTTCCGCATCGGCAAGGCAGGTAACCGCCGGTGCTAAATTACGCAGACCGTCAGCGCTCAGTTCCTGTACCGTATAACGCTTCACAAAGTCAGCCAGGCCTAAGCTTGAGTAGGTGCGGGTATAACCATAAGTTGGCAGTACATGGTTGGTGCCGCTGGCATAATCACCGACCGACTCCGGCGTCCAGGCTCCTAAGAAAATAGAACCGGCATTTTTCAGTTTCGGCTGCAGCGCACGTGGATCATTAGTCTGTACAATCAGATGCTCAGGCGCATAACGGTTGGAAATTTCCGCTGCCTGGTCAAGGTCTTCACAAATAATGCTGACACTGTGCGCCAAAGCTTTTTCGGCAATTTCGCGGCGCTCTAAAAGGGCCACTTGTTTAGCGACTTCTACTGCCGTCTGCTCGGCAACTTGTGCACAAGGCGTCACTAGAATAGATTGTGAATCATGGCCGTGCTCTGCCTGAGATAACAGATCCGCAGCAATAAAAGCCGGATCGGCATCTTGGTCGGCAATCACTAACACCTCTGAAGGTCCGGCCGGCATATCAATGGCTGCGCCGGCAAAGTCATTGCTGACCTGGCGTTTTGCTTCAGTCACATAGGAGTTACCCGGGCCGAAGATTTTATCAACGGCAGCAATCGTTTCAGTACCATAAGCAAGTGCGGCTACAGCCTGAGCGCCACCGATAGTGTAGATTTCATCCACGCCGCAAAGCGATGCCGCATAGAGGATCTCATCGGCAATGGGCGCCGGTGAGCACAGTACCAGACGCGAGCAACCGGCAATCTGCGCTGGTGCACCGGTCATAATAACCGTTGATGGTAGTGGCGCACTGCCACCTGGAATATACAGACCGACAGATTCAATCGCCTGTGTATGCATCTCACAGACCACACCGGGCATAGTTTCAACGCGGATCACATCCTGCTTCTGCGCCTGATGGAACTTAACAACCTGCTCATAAGCGGTTTTAATTGCCGCTTTGATATCATCGCCTAAACGTGCGCTTGCCTGCTCAATGTCTGCACTTGTTTTACTGAAGTTATCACCTTCAAGTTTGTCAAAACGTTTGCTGTACTCAAGCAGGGCAGCATCACCCTTGCTGCGAATAGCGGCAATGATCTCAGAAACTGTATTAGAAAGCGCTGAAGAATCGGCCATCGCCGGACGAGAAAGCAGCTGCTGCTGCGCTTCGCGTGATAAATCTGACCAGTTAACCGTCTGTATTCCAGTTTGCATAACTACTCCATCATTTTTTCAATTGGTAGTACTAATATAGAGCTTGCGCCTAATGCTTTTAGTTGTTCCATTGTTTCCCAGAATAAGTTCTCTTTGCTGACCACATGCAGGGCAACGTGATCATCACTACCCGCCAGCGCCATCACCGTTGGCTGTTCAGAGCCGGGAAGCAGATCTTTAATCGTTTCCAGATTTTCTTTGGGCGCATGCAACATAATGTATTTGCACTCTTTAGCCGACTGTACACCATCAATACGGGTAAGAATACGGTCAACCAGCTGCTGTTTGTCAGCACTTAATTCTTCTGCTCGCTGGATCAATACTGCCGTCGAGCGGTAGATAACTTCAACTTCTTTAAGACCGTTTGCTTCCAGTGTCGCGCCCGTTGAAACAAGATCGCAGATAGCATCTGCAAGGCCGGCACGGGGTGCGACTTCAACTGAACCGGTTAACATACAAGAGGTGTAAGGAACCTTGGCCTCTTCCATAAAACGCTTCAGGATATGCACGTAAGTGGTGGCAATACGCAGGTTAGCCAGGGAGTGCACACCTTGATAATCAAAGTCATTGTCAACAGCAAGTGAGAAGCGACAGCCACCGAAAGCGAGCTCTTTAATCACTTTATGTGCAGTCGGCTCTTTAGCGGCAGCACGCATCATGCTTTCTTCTTCAAGTACGTTCTGGCCGATAAAACCAAGATCAACCACACCATCCATCACCAGACCCGGGATGTCGTCATCACGTACACGGAGAATATCGATGGGCATATTTTCACTATGAGCAATTAAGCGTTGGGTGTTTAAATTTACCTTAATGCCACATGCCTTAAGTAATTTAACGGTATCGTCGCTTAAACGACCCTTTTTTTGTATTGCGATTCTTAAACGTTGCTCTGGCATTATTTTTTCCTTGTCTTAAAAACTAAAAAACCCTCGGGAGGTTGACCTTCCGGGGGTTAATTTGCTTGGTAACCACTGGAAGCACATAAAAACTCTTCCAAGAATGAAATCCTGAAAGATTAGATGATATGGTGATGGTGCTGTGCTTTCAGAATAATTTTTTTCACGGTTACGTAAATCTCTTTAAATTAATTGTGCTTAGAATATCAATCCAGGCCTTAAAAGTGAACTGTTTTCTCAGGAAATAATCATAAAAGCAGAGGAATTATGCAATTTCACTCGCTGGACTTTCGTCTGGCAAACTCTGCGCATTTTCCAGCTCTGCTGATTTGGCACGTTCAGCTTTAGAAATATATTTAGGTTTATTGCTAGGGTTTGCCTTGGCATTCATTTTCTTGAGGCGCTTTTTTAGAATACTGTTAATTTTCTTCTTTCTGTTCATGCTTCTTTCCTAGCTTTGATTCGAGTAACGCGCAAGCATTTTCAGGTGCAGGCTGCTATCGCTGAAAATGCTGTCAATGCGATATTGTAAAGCACTGTTTGATAAACACAAGCTAAAGCCAGGAAAGCCGCTAAGCGCTGTGCCTGAGCTTAGCGGTGCCGCACAGGGGCTGAGAGAGACAGCCGGCGGGGCTTAATTTAAATGGGAGAAAGGGATTTTTACGTTATAATAGCGGTCATTAGCGCCACTATCGACAGATTGGAGACTAACTTTGAGTCATATAACCGTAAGTGTCACTGTCAATAGTGATTTTTTGGCGATTACGCTCTATAAAAAACTGGGCTATCAGATTAAAGAGCTTGCTGGCGGTTATTACCGCAGTCACGAAGACTGCTACCTGATGGTTAGAAAATCTGCCGATAACCCATTAACTGGCAAATAAAACGAATAAGATAAGTGTCGAATACTTTTTGGGGCCTATATGCAAAAAAATAAAGTACTGGTGCTTTATGCACATCCGTCACAACACCGCTCTGAGGTA
>JBFGZH010000108.1:0-7892 GCA_041586895.1 Psychromonas sp.
AATCGCTCACATCTCTAAATAAGAGTTGATTTAGTCAATCTTTGTTGTAAGCCTGCATTTATGCGGGCTTTTTTGTGCCTGATATTTACCCTGAACTGGCACGATAACGAAATAGGCAGCTTAAACCCGCAAACATGCTTCTTGTTCTATCTCACAACTCTTTGTTGGCAATAAAGTCGTATAATATTTTTTAGCCGCCAAATAAAAAGGAGCCATGCGGCTCCTTTGTAATAATACAGCAACTTAAGTGTTAGCTATGAAATTCTTCACAGGCAAACAGCGTATTTTCAATCAGCGTCGCTACTGTCATTGGCCCAACACCACCTGGTACAGGTGAGATCCAGGCAGCACGCTCTTTGGCCGTTTCAAACTCGACATCACCGGCAATTTTCCCGTTATCTAAACGATTAATACCAACATCGAGAACAATCGCTCCTTCTTTTATCCATTCGCCGGGAATAAAATTCGCCTTACCACGTGCAACCACCAGAACATCAGCGCGCTCAACATGGCTTCGTAAATCATCAGTAAAGCGGTGACAGCATGTAGTTGTACAGCCGGCTAATAAAAGCTCTAATGTCATTGGCCGACCGACAATATTTGATGCGCCGACAACCACCGCATGTTTGCCTTTTATATCGACACCAATGGATTCAATCATGCTAATCATACCGCGCGGCGTGCAGGAGCGAAGTAAAGGGATACGCTGTGCTAAACGGCCGACATTATAAGGGTGAAACCCATCCACATCCTTTTTAGGGTCAATACGTTCAATAACAAGTGTTTCATCAAGCCCTGCTGGCAAAGGGAACTGTACTAAAATACCATCAATGCTCTGATCTTCATTGAGTTCATCAATTAATGCTAATAGTTCTGTCTGGCTGGTCGTTGCAGGTAAATCAAAGGCTTTTGAAGTAAAACCTACTTTTTCACAGGTTCGACGTTTACTTTGCACATATATCTGTGAAGCGGGATCCCCTCCGACTAAAATAACTGCGAGACCGGGAGCGCGCAGGCCTTTTGACACGCGAGCTGCAACCCCCTTCGCAACCTTATCTGTAATGGCAGCTGCAATCACTTTTCCATCTATTATTTTTGCAGACATTGATCAGTTCCCTATTATGTAATGATTATGTTGCGCTATTGTCGCAAAACAATGTGCTGATGTCACACTAATCATGAGCAGCAGATTTAATTTTATCTTATCTATTTCAAAAACAAGCGCATATAATAAGCGTATCAAGCAACTTACTTTACAGATAATTTTAATGCCGACATCAAATTCAATCTTCATAATTAAAACCACCCTACGTAAGCTGATTGCAGATTCGAATATTCATTCCGGCTTTCGCGTATTAATTGCGATGGCGATTACCTTTATTCCTGCGCTGAATACTAATTTAATGCCTTTTTTTACTCAAAGTAGTCTCTACATCTCAGTTTCATTATGTTTAGGCGTTATGGCCAGCGCCATTGTGGAAACAGATGATAACTATAAAGGCAGAAGAAAATTTATAACAACCATTGTACTGTGCTTTTTTATTGCATCCAGCAGTGTTGAACTGCTCATACCCTACCCAGTGTTGTTTACACTTGGATTATTTGTGTCTAGTTTTGCTTTTATGATGCTTGCTGCTTTAGGCCCCCATTACAGCAAGGTGGGCTTTGGTTCACTATTAATAGCTATCTATACCATGATTGGCCATCAAAGTGACATGACCTGGTATGAGCAGCCTCTCCTGTTAGCTATTGGTGCACTTTGGTACGGTCTGTTTTCTATCATCTGGACCTTTTATAGCCCTTACCGTTCGCTGCGCGAACAATTAGCCCAGCTGTTTTTTTCATTAAGTCGCTATCAACAGCAAAAATCCGCGCTGTTTAATGAAAAAGAGGGAACCAGTAAAGAAGGCATATTTTCTGTCCGTCAGCAATTAGCTATTCAAAACATCGCTATTATGGCGCGCCTTGAGCAATCTAAACGCATTATTCAATCTCGCTTTCAAGTCGGTCACCAACATGAGGAACTTGCTAAACTGAATAACTATTATTTTATTGCCGAACAAATCCATGAGCGCATTTGTGCCAGTCAGTATTCATACAGCCAGTTAGAAAGCAACTTTAGAGAAAGCCAGATCCTGGAAGGGTTTCATCAACTGTTATTACAATTAAGTGAGGATTGTTATCACCTCGGCGCAGCTATTAATGACAAGAAAATATATCAGCATAGCCGGCGTTTAAAGTGGACTATCAACGCATTATCCGACCAGTTATTCCTGCTTAAACAGAACTTACAATTTTGTCATAAGAACCATGAAGCGATGCAGGCTTTACAAGCTATTTATGATAATATTGCCGGTGTTGATGATTTATTATTAACTATCAGTGAAAATAAACACAGTACGGCAGCTATTATTGACTGTGATAAAAGCGAGCAGGCCCCTGCCTCTGTCTTTAAACAGCTTGTCGCGGCAATGACAGCAACCAACCCGACCTTTAAGCATGCAGTTAGAATAAGCGCCAGTTTATCTGCCGCTTTTGTTTTACAACACCTTCTCCAGTTACCTCAAGGTTTCTGGCTGCTATTGACGGTATTATTTGTCTGTCAGCCAAGCTTTAGTGAAACACGCAAACGTTTAATACAACGCAGTATTGGTACCCTGCTCGGTGTGCTACTGGGGTATCCTATTCTTATGCTAATTAATGGCTCTTTTGCACAAGTACTGCTGTTAATACTCAGTGCTTTTTTCTTTTTCAACTATTTACGCACCAACTATGGTTTGGCCGTGATCTTTATCACCCTATTCGTTATGTTTATATTCAACCTGTTAACCGGTGCCGGTATGGATATTTTACCGGCGCGTATTGCTGAGACCTTATTAGGCTCCGCATTAAGCATATTGACCATCACTTTTATTTATCCCGATTGGCAGTTCCAACGCTTTCCCACATTAGTTAATCAATTATTAACATTAAGCGGACGTTATTTCCGACAAGTCTGCGATCAATATCAGTATGGCCGCAGTGAGAACCTCAATTACCGGCTAACTCGTTTTGAAACCTTTAAAAATGATGCGGCACTCACCAGCGCCTGGCAAAGCATGTTATTTGAGCCCAGTTCGAAGCAGAAATTAAGTAATGAAGTTTATGCCTTAGTGAACCGCTGCGATGCCTTAGTGGCTTATATTGCCGCACTGGCATCACACCGCCATAAAATGGATGATTTTGAAACTAATACTACCTTACAGAAGTTAATTGATGTGACCGCCAGGCAGATATCATTGGCTTATAACCCGCTACAGCCTGAGGATAAAGAAGAAGAGAATAGCATTGATGAATTTGAAAACTACAAAGCCAATTTATCGGGTGAATGTTTATTGCTGATTGAACAATTAAGGCTCATTGCTTTTACCGCTCTGGATATACAAGTGCTTTTACAAAAGGTAAACTTTAACAGTAAACTAACTGATATTTAATAAAGGATGTGCAATTTGTTATTTAATGGACAAGAATACCCGACAGATTCTCAAGGGTATCTGCTTGATTCAACCTTATGGACAGAACAACTCGCCAACTATATTGCGTCTTTAGAATCAATCGAAATGAGTGATGAACATTGGCAGGTGGTTAACTTCGTGCGTGAATTTTACCTTGAGTTTAATACCTCGCCAGCCATTCGCGCATTAGTAAAAGCGATGCAGAGTAAGTTTCCGGAACAGGAGATCAGCAGCCGCTCTTTATATCGCCTTTTCCCTAAAGGACCGGCTAAACAAGCCACTAAAATTGCAGGTTTACCTAAACCTGCTCGCTGTATTTGATAGCAAACAGACTGTCCGCTGATTAGCGGCATTGCTAGCAATAAACAGCTCAAGTTTTCAACAATAATTATTTTAATAAGGATTTATTCATGCCAAAGGCAAGTGAGATTAAAAAAAACACCGCAATTGAATTTAACAATAGTGTTTATATTATTAGAGATATCGAGCGTTCTGTACCACAGGGCCGTGCAGGCGGCAGCTTATACCGTATGCGCATGTACGATGTGGTGACAGGCTCAAAAACCGATGAAACCTTTAAAGACAGCGATATGCTTACTTTAGCCGATTTAGTACGCCGTCAGGTGATGTTTTCTTACCTTGATGGCGATGAATGGGTGTTTATGGATAATGAAGATTATACGCCGTACAGCCTGAATAAAGAGAGCATTGCCGAGGAAGTGCAGTTTATTGATGAAAACACGCAGGGACTGCAAGTTATTTTAGTGGACGGCACTCCTGTCGGGCTTGAATTACCGGCAAGTGTTGAGCTGGAAATAGTCGAAACCGATCCGTCAATTAAAGGCGGCTCTGCAACTGCCCGTACTAAACCTGCGACGCTTTCTACCGGTCTGGTTGTACAGGTGCCTGAGCATATCTCCACGGGTGACAAAATTAAAGTCAACACTGCAGAATGTAAATTTATGGGCCGCGCCGATAAATAGCGCTTGCGCCAGCATTGAAGGGTTACTTTGGTAACCCTTATTTTAACCAAGCTGATAATAGTCAACTTATTACCCCTTATCAACGGCTAAAACGGCCGCGCTTATTTCTCCACTTAATAGTCAATGCGAGACCAGGATCTCAGGTAATTATTTGATCTATCGACTAAAGCAGTTATTCTTATGTCTATGTTCGTTAGCCCGCAGAGCTAAACATCAGCTAAAAGCCGCATCGCTTGCAAAGCAGCTGTTTTTACCCGACAACTGCATTTTCAAGGCTAACGGCGCCAGCGCTTCATTTTATTAAAGGGATTTATATGGATATTTTATTTACATACGTGCTGCGAATAGAAGTTTTTATTCTCGTATTAGTAGTGGTGATCTTAAAGTCATCAATCGTTTTTGTACCGCAAAATCGCGCTTACCTGATTGAACGCTTCGGTAAATACCAGTCGACCCGCGAAGCCGGGTTGAATTTTCTGATTCCGTTTATCGATCACATTGGTGCGAACCGCTCATTAAAAGAACAGGCTGTTGATGTCCCCAGCCAGAGTGCCATCACCAAAGACAATATTTCTTTAAGCGTTGATGGCGTACTCTACTTCAGGGTCCTAGATCCCTATAAAGCCAGCTACGGTGTTGATGATTATGTGTTCGCAGTTACTCAACTATCACAAACAACCATGCGCTCTGAATTAGGTAAAATGGAGCTGGATAAAACATTTGAAGAGCGTGATGCACTCAATACTAATATTGTTGCTGCCATTAATGAAGCTTCAGGCCCATGGGGTATTCAGGTTTTACGTTACGAGATAAAAGATATCGTCCCTCCGCAAACGGTAATGGAAGCGATGGAGACACAAATGAAAGCGGAACGTGTCAAGCGAGCGCAAATATTGGAATCTGAAGGTGACAGGCAGGCTGCGATTAACGTCGCTGAAGGTCAAAAGCGCTCTGTGGTCTTAAAAGCTGAAGCTGAAAAAGAAGAGCAGGTGTTACGTGCACAGGGTGAAGCGCAGGCTATTATTGCTGTTGCACAAGCTCAGGCTGAAGCACTGCATAAGGTTGGTGAGGCGGCCAATACCGAAGAGGGACAAAAAGCCATTCAACTGGATCTGGCGACTAAAGCCATTGAAGCAAAAGCAGCGATTGCCAAAGAATCTTCAGTGGTATTATTACCGGACAGTGGCAATGATGCGGCCTCAATCGTCGCTCAGGCAACCTCAATTATTAATAGCTTAAACAAAGGCTAGCTATGTACTATATTTTTTCGCACTTGGCACAAACGTTAATCGTACTCGGGCTCATTTTATTGGCCATTGAAATACTGGTATTGGGCTTTTCAACTTTTGTTTTGTTTTTTATCGGCATTGCGACAATAGCCAGCGGCATCTTGATGGCAGTGGAAATTATTCCGGAAACATTACTCAGTGCATTATTGGCAACAGCAATAATAGCCGCACTGCTGGCCTTATTTGGCTGGAAACCGATGAAGCGCATGCAAAACCGGGTTGAATTAACTCAAGTACATAATGATATGATCGGTCATCGCTTTGTCTTACCCGAAGCGTTAACTATCGGCCAGAGCATCACTCATCGTTATTCAGGAATCGACTGGCAGGTCAAAGCAAAAGAGCCTCTGCCTGCCGGTACCGAAGTTAAGATAATCAGCATGGAGGTCGGTATACTCACTGTCGAACGCGCTGATAACAGTTAAAATGGAAGCTCAACGCTAATCTCAGTTGAGCTTTCTTGCCCGTTGCTTTAGAATCCGCTTAGCCGATTATCCGGCACAATCTCATACGTCTTTATTTACACTCTTTCCCAACGCAGGGTTACTATGTCTCAAAGAATATACTGTATCGCCATGTTTCAGCCTAAAGCAGGTAAAACCGATGAACTATTTAAAGCATTACAGGCACATCCCCGGCTTTGTTAACGCTATTATTGGCGCATTTTCTTCTCTAAGAATAGAGACTATGCTCTAAGTATAACTTCAGAACCTAGTTCACTTGTATAACAAGTAATAAGCGATGCCATAAGCATTATTAGAGGCTAAATGATGAAATCCTTGTTTAACATAATATTATCAATAATCTTGTTAACCAGCCCTTTGACTCTGCGTGCTGATATTGAAACGCAGACGATTGCAACACGTATTGTCGGTGGCCAGGAGAGCGCCCCGGAAGCGTGGCCTTCAATGGTCAGCATTAAAGATAAATTACATAATTATCATTTTTGTGGTGGCACTTTAATCGCACAGCAATGGGTATTAACCGCCGCCCACTGCATGTTTGACAGTGATGGCAACGAGTTAAAAGCAGCGGAGATCACGGCAACCGTTGGTGAGTATGACTTGAGCTCCTGGCCAAGCACGCCGCCAACAGATATTGAACTGGTACTGACACACATAAACTATAATCCGGCCAGTGAAAATCAAGCTAATGATATTGCCCTGCTTAAATTAGCGGTGCCTGTAACTAACGAAAACATCGCTATCGCCAACCTGAGCTCGACAAATAATTGGATAGCACAGCAAGCACCAGCCACAGTGACCGGCTGGGGGTCAACGGTTGGCTATGAACCGGATCAAACCGTTACTGCGGATTATCCCGACCTGCTCAACGAAGTAGAGGTACAGTTACAGACAGATCAGCAATGTACGAACAAACTGGGCACACGTTATAGCAATGAAATGCTCTGTGCCGGCGTGAGCGGTGGCGGCAAAGATGCCTGTCAAGGTGACAGCGGTGGTCCGTTAATGGTTAACAGCAATGAAGGTTGGCAACAAATTGGTATTGTCAGGTGGGGGGTTGGTTGTGCCAGCGCAGACTATCCGGGCGTTTACACTAGCCTGGCGCTCTATGATGACTGGATACATGACCAGCAAAACCTCTTTACTACCTTTAGTATTCCGCTAAGCATTGAATTTTCACAAATTGCCGTCAATAGCAGTGAAACGCAACAGATAACAGTAGATAATTACTCAGATAATGAAGCCAGTTTCATCTATCAATTTGATGGCTCAAGCTATTTCAGTTTCGATGCCAGTGCCTGCCAGACAATTGCTGCGCACTCTAGCTGCGAATTTTTGCTTACTTATACCCCTTTAGATAAGAATGCACAGGAGCATACAGCAACCATTACCGTCACTTCCGATATTGCAGGTGCCGAGATAAAAACATCCGAACTGTCCGTTAAAAAAATCAATAGCGGCAGTTCATCCGGTGCACTGGGTCTCCTTACACTTTTATTGCTGCCGCTGTTATTGAGGCGCCGCTATTATCCTTAACTATTTAGCACATAGGTTAGCATTAGAGCGCTTTTACGCTCTTTTTATTAGCTCTTTACTGTAAACTGCTTTGTTAGTTGCAGCGCAAACTGCTATGGTAGCGCTATTTTCAGCCTTTAACAGGAA
>JBFGZH010000109.1:0-7882 GCA_041586895.1 Psychromonas sp.
AAAAGACCATGCCGATGCCCAACATAAAAGGGATCATCACCATGCCGCTGGTAATGGCAAAGTGGTCTCCGAATCCGGAAAAGCCATAGAGGCGGCTACTTAATGCAAAATGAGAGCTCACTGAAATGGCATTCAGCAAAAGATAAAAGCCCCCGGTCATCATTATTAAACCGATAAAAAACTGGCCGATGCCACCTGATGTACCGCCTGCTCCTTTCATAATTTCTTCCTTAAAACTGTTAATGGTTAAATCCGTACCTTAAGATGATTTGCGATAGCATAGCAGATAGAAAAATCTTTATGTGTATTCGCTGTTACATTTTTCCATAAATTCGTTTGCCAAAAAGCGACCTATTAGTCGTTTTCAGCTCGACGGGGTTATGCTAATCTTGCCTGAAAATAACAAGGAAAGAATATGAAAATTTCAATGATTGCTGCGATGGCTGAAGATCGTGTGATTGGTTTAGATAACGCCATGCCCTGGCATTTACCCGCCGATCTGCAGTATTTTAAACGCGTTACTCTAGGTAAGCCCGTGATTATGGGACGTAAAACCTATCAGTCCATCGGTCGCCCGCTACCGGGCAGAATGAATATTGTCTTAACCCGGGATCAGGACTTACAGATTGCAGGCGTGCACTGTGTGCAGACGGTCGAGCAGGCGCTAGCGCTGGTGGAGGAGGTTGCCGAGGTGATGGTCATTGGCGGTGCAACTATCTATGAGCAGTTTTTAGCGCGGGCGACACGGCTATACTTAACCTTTATTGAACTGAAAGTGGCCGGTGATACGCAGTTTCCTGATTATCAGGCGGTTGCGGACTGGCGGGAGATTGAGCGTGAGGAGCATAGTGCGGACCAAAAAAATCAATATAACTACCAGTTTGTTACATTAGAGCGCGACGAGTAATTAATTTCTAGCGCGCTCAACCGGCAAACAGATGGCCAATCTGTTTGCCGGCTTAATGTACATTTTAACGGGCAACCGGACAGGACTCGGTAATAGGGCAGGCGAGTGAAAACAGTTGTTTATCCTGCCAGCGTAGCATGGTCAGGCTGTTTCCCCAGATATAGCCGGTATCAAGGCCATAAATACCCGATTGATTTACCCGGCCCAATAGTGCCGCCCAGTGGCCAAAGAGAATATCGCTACTGCGGTCAAGAGTTTCAATTTCAAACCAGGGTTTAAGGACGGAATCATCGGTATGCTCCGGCGCGAGCTTATTGTCAAACTCTAAAGCCCCATCTAAAAAGCAGTAACGCATGCGTGTAAAGGCGCTCATAATAAAACGCAGGCGCTCTAGCCCCTGCAGATCGTCAGACCAGGATTCCGGGTGATCACCGTACATCTCCTTGAGCAGCCATTTAAAGTTATTTGATTGTAATTGCTGCTCGACCTCCTGTGCCAGTTTTTCTGCCTGCTTGATGGTCCATTGCGGCGAGATGCCGGCGTGCACCATCACAAAGTTAAACTCCGGATGACGTCGCAGCAGCGGCTGCTGTCGTAACCAGGTCAGTAGTTGATCACAATCAGGTGCGTTTAATATCGGGCTGAGCTGGTATTTCTCTTTGTTTGCCTGCAGCCCCTGATGAATGGCCAGCAGATGCAGATCATGATTCCCCAGCACGACCTTGCTTCTATCCCCCAAGCCTTTTAAAAAACGCAGTGTTTCCAGTGACTTAGGTCCGCGGGCAACGAGATCTCCGGTTACCCAGAGTTCATCCTGCGCACTGTTAAACTCGGCGATTTCGAGAAGTTGTTGTAGTTCATCATAACAGCCATGAATATCACCAACAATATAGGTTGCCATTTTTACTCCACCTTTAAATCATAAACAAAGTTGGCGATGTTAACGTATTCTTCCACGGTTATATTTTCTGCCCGTTTTGTCACATCGATACCTATCTCCTGCAGCTGCTCGGCACTCAGTAGATCACGCAGGCCGTTGCGAATCGTCTTGCGGCGCTGATTAAAGGCCATCGAGCACACCTGGTTAAGCACCTTTAAACTTTTAGCTGGAAAAGGCGGGACATCATAGGGCTCTAAACGCACCACGGCAGAATCGACTTTCGGCGCAGGCTTAAATGCACTGGGCGGCACTTCCAATACAGGAATGACTTTACAGTAATATTGTGCCATCACCGTTAATCGTCCGTAGGCTTTGCAGTTCGGTCCCGCACATAAACGGTTGACCACCTCTTTCTGCAGCATAAAGTGCATATCTTTAATTTTATTGGCAAAACTGAAAAGATGAAACATCAGCGGGGTGGAGATATTGTAAGGAAGATTGCCGAATACGCGCAGTTGTTTATTTTCGCTGGCCAGTTGTCCGAAATCGAACTGCATGGCATCGGCTTGCGTGATATTCAGCTTATCGCGCAGGAAAGGGTGTTTTTCCAGGCGCTCGGCCAAATCTCTATCCAGCTCAACCACATTTAAGCAGTTTACTTTTGCCGCAACAGGCTCAGTCAAGGCACCTAAGCCCGGACCAATTTCGACAATATTATCATCGGCCTGCGGTGCAATAGCCGCCACAATGGAGTCAATAATATAATCATCATGTAAAAAGTTTTGTCCGAAACGTTTACGCGCGGTATGCCCTAAATGGGTTTTATCATTCATTTTAATTATGCCTTGTTACTTAATACTGTTTATCATTGTGATTGCTTCATCTACCGCGCAGAATAAACTACCCGCATCGGCTTTACCAGTAGCGGCAAGATCCAATGCCGTGCCATGATCCACAGAGGTGCGGATAAAGGGCAGCCCGAGAGTGATATTCACTGATTTGCCAAAGCCTTTGTATTTTAAAACCGGCAAGCCCTGATCGTGGTACATGGCAAGCACCGCATCGGCATCCTGCAGGTATTTTTCCTGAAACAGAGTATCGGCAGGCAGGGGACCGATTAAGTCGATATTTTTTTGACGCAGTTTATGCAGTGTCGGCTCTATGGTATCAATCTCTTCCCGGCCCATATGCCCGCCTTCGCCGGCATGCGGATTGAGTCCGCAAACATAAATGCGTGGTGCTTTAAGGCCATATTTTTTTTGTAACTCGCTATGCAGGATCTCAATTACAGCGCTTAATCGTGCTTCAGTAATGGCTTTCGACACATCTATTAAGGGTAAATGGGTGGTCGCCAATGCGACGCGTAGCCCAGTGGTTGCCAACATCATCACCACCAGATCGACATCTGCCTGTTCGGCAAAGAACTCGGTATGGCCGCTAAAAGCAATTCCGGCATCATTGATCACGCCTTTGTGAACCGGTGCGGTAACCACCGCGGAAAACTCCCCCGATAAACAGCCGTGACTGGCAAAGGCCAGGGTATCCAACACAAATTGCGCATTATTTTTGTTTAACTTGCCTGGCTGCACCGGCTCCTGCACAGGCAGGTGGGCGACTGTTAATTCTCCCGCCCTGGAGGCAGTGGCAGCTTTGCTCGGATCATAATCAATCAAGGTGATTTCTTCATTGAGTAACTTGGCGCGCGCGGCTAATAAATTTTTATCACTACAGATCACCAATTGCAGTGGCCATTGCTGCTTGGCAAGCTGTAGAACAAGGTCAGGGCCGATGCCGCTCGGCTCACCTGCTGTAATCACTAAAGAGTTAACCATTATTGTGCCTCAATAATATAATCGGGATTATTAATTTTAATATATGCCTCCTGGCGGATTTCATTCAGCCAGGAATAGACTTCTTCGGGAAAACGCTGCTTAAATAACACCGAGTAGGCTTTCTGTTTAGTGGCCTGTTCGGTGGTGTCAGATTGGCGTTTATCCATCACCTGCAGAATATGCCAGCCGTGCATGGTACGAAATGGTGCACTGATCTCTCCAACCGGCAGCGTCAGTGCCAAATCTCTGAATTCAGGTACATAAATATTAGGATCCGCCCAGCCCAAATCACCGCCTCTGACTGCTGAACCGGGATCCTGGGAGTGCTCATTCGCCAATTCGGCAAAGCTTGCCTTGCCGTCCAGTATCGCCTGGCGGTAGTCGGTTAATAATTTTTCCGCTTTTTGATCGCTAAGGATAATATTGGACTTGATAAGAATATGGCGGGCCTTGACCTCCTGGGTTATCACAGTTTGCGAGCCCTTTTTATCCAGGATCTTGAGAATATGTAAACCAAGGTCACTGCGGAAGGGACCAATCAGGTCGCCTTTTTTAGTCTTTTTATCGTCAATGATATTGGCGAATAGGGTCGGCATCTCATCAATGGTCAGCCAGCCCCAGTCACCACCCTGCAATGCTTTCGGGCCTTGCGAGTATTGTACCGCGAGTGATGACACATCCTCTCCCTGCTTGATTCTACTCAGCAGTTGTTTGGCCTGTTGGTCGACTGCCTGTTGCTCGGCAAGCGGGCTGTTGCTGTTGACTTTGAGGAGAATATGCGCGAACTGGAACTGTGTTGTCTTTTGTCCCTGCTCATTAATGCGCTCAACCATCTGCTGCACCTCCTGCTCGGAAATATTGATCCGCTGGCGTACTTGCAGCATACGGACTTCATTAATGGTTAATTCATCGTTAATACTATCCACAAAGGCTTGATAACTCTCGCCATTGTTTTCCAGATATTGCTGGTACTCCGGTAGTGTCAGGCCTTTATCGGCTGCTATCTGCTGCAGTGCCTGGTTGAGCTGAGCTTCATTAATACGTAACCCCATGCGCTGCGCAATCTGCAGCTGCAGGCGATCGCCAATCAGTTTATCAAGGAGCTGTTTTTTTAATATATTATCTGCAGGTAAGCTTTGCCCGCTCTCCTGATAACGCTTTTTGAGCTCTCTTGTAATACGGGATAGATCGCTGCTTAAGATCACTTCCTGGTTAACAACGGCTTCAATTTTGTCTACTGCTGCTCTTTCCGCGAAAGCGGGGGGCGCCAGCAGCGCCGTGCAGAGCAAGGGCAGAATAATCTTTTTTATCAATTTCATTTGTTGTCCATTATTGTAAGTAAAAAGGGCGACCGTAATTGAACAGGCTTTCATTAGAGCCTGTTCCGGCACCGCCTAAGCCTTTTAGTTCAAAATTAATTTCATAACTGCTTTCGCTTTCATAATCATCAGCAATAGTATCTATATCGCCATAGTAGGCTGACATATGTTTATCGTAGCTTAAACTAATCGACCAGCAGCAGGACTGGTATTTTATACCAATCATACTTTCGTAAAGGTGCTGGTATTCAAGATCATAATAATAACTGGCAAAAGAGCTCCATTGGCCGTTGATTGACCAGTTGATTTTACTGCCGAGTTGATTCACTAAATCTTCTTCGTCACCATCATTGCTAACCGCGACATAACGGTAGTTTAACTGCGCATAGGTATTATATAACCAGCGCTTTTCCAAGGCTGAGTTGGCGCTGCTGATTTCGTTTTCATCGCTATCCCACTCAATGCCGGCATGAAAGAAGTAGTTATCGGCAAAGTTAACATCAAATTCGGCAATAAGCGAAGAGCGGCTGGCAGTATCAGCTTCGTCGTCATCGTCGAGCAGCTCGGTGCGTGAAGGCGTGAAATAATAATTTTGTCCCACCGCAAAACGCATTTTTTCCTGGCTTTGTGCATTTAAAATACTGCTGGAAATGCCTAAGGTTATCTGGTTGGCATCGGCAATGCGATCATAACCGGAGAAGCGATTATCACGAAACAGGGCATAGTAATCCTGCTGCATCCTTGTCGTATCATAGGTACCAATAGTGGATTGATCCCGGTAGGGAACATATAAATATTGAATCTGCGGGACTAAGGTCTGTTTATATGGGCTGCCAAAGGCGGTTAAATCGCGCTCAAAATTAATACCGGAATTAATTTTGAATGAAGGGATATAACGGCTGACGCTCTCCTCTAAATCGCTGTAGCTATTCAAGGTCTGCTGGTAAAAGCTGAGCATATATTTAAGCTCAGTATTGACAAACAGCGAGTCGTAATAAAGCGGTAAGGATAACTTCGGTTGCAGATGGATACGGGTGCCGGTATAGGTATCGTCATTATCATGATCAAATCGGGAAACTTCAGAGTACCAGTCTAACTGCAAGCTCTTCCAACCAAGTGGCTGATAGGCATTAAAGGCAAGTTTTGGCAGCACTTTATGGGGCGTATCGCCATCGCCTAAAATTTGGAAGTCGCGCACCTCCAATTCACTGTTCCAGTTGTGCTCGGTAAGGCTTAATTTAGCCGTCTGCAGTAACTGATTATCACTGCGTGAGCCATAGTTTGTATCTATATCAGTAAAATAATTATCATCACTGACTTTGGAATAGTTAGAGGTGAACTTCCAGTTTCGGGCAAAATTAACCCTGTGATTCCAGTGATAAAGGTAACGGTTTTGCTCTCGTATTCTGTCATGATCAAGATATTCAGCCGCCAATTTTCCTGTGCCTATATCGAAAAGGTAACGGTATTCAGCCGCCAGCAAGGTGCCGCGATTTTCCATATAGGAGGGCGTCAGAGTGGCATCCATATTCTCGGCAATATTGAGGTATAAGGGCTGGGTAACCGTGGAGCCGTTAGTATCGGAATATTCATAGGCTGGAAATAACAGACCTGTTCTACGTTTATCACTGGTAGGGTAAGTGATATAAGGCAGGTAAAAGACCGGCACATCTTTTATTTTTAAGACGGCATTATAGGCGCTGCCGACACCTTTCTCATTATCGATATACAGGGTGGTTGCATCAAGCGACCAGGTGTTATCTCCGGGGGGGCAGGCGCTGTAGGAAGAGGCTTTAAATTCATAAAGATCGGCACCATTATCATAAATTCGCTGTGCACTACCCCGTCCGCCCTGGCCGTGAAATTGGTAGTCTGCCTGCTGCAATGTCGTTTGTTCGCTATCCAGTCGCGCTTCCACACTGTCAGAATAAAGGGTGATCTCTCCGCTGACAAAATTGACATTGCCGCTCGCCGTTGCTCTTTCTTCCTCTTTAAAATAGGTTAATTCGTCCGCCGCTAAGTATTTAATACCCTGAGTAAGTTGTACATCGCCTTGATAGCTGAGGGTATCGGCAATGGCATGTATTTTTTTAGCGCGTATATTAATAGGCACCTGTTCAATGGGCTGGCTATTGCTGTCAGTGATCAGCGGCGGCACATTACGATAGCACTGCGCGAAAAAATATGCGCTGGAACGGGGCGTGTTTGTGCTTATTTGGCCGCTCAGCAGAGCAGCATTATTGCTGCTTTGCTGGGCGTTATCTGCTTTGGTGGACGTTGGTGATGTATTTGCCTCATCTGCTGATAGATGAGAAAAAGGCAACAAAAGCAGTAGCAGGGGAAAATTTTTTAACATTTACAATTCACCAAGGTGTGTTAAGAACTTAAGGCTTAGATAAAGAAAATTCGAGCACGTAATAATAGAGCAAAGTTAAGTTCGCTCCAATCATTGTTCTTTGTAAATTGTTCAAATTTGCCTATTTTAAGTAAAAAATTGGCAAAAGTGGCAATAGTTAGTCAAAATAACAGCCATCTTGCTTCTTAATTGCTTCTTACTATCACTAATTAATAAGGTTTTTACAGTTATGCGTATTTGGGGAAAAATACTGGGTGGTTTTTTTGGCTTTATGTTCGGCCATATTTTCGGCATGTTGCTGGGAATCTGGTTAGGCCACCGTTTCGATCGCGCCACAGCGATTAATTTTAATGCGCAGCAGGGGCTGTTCGGTAGTGCTGCCAGCAGCCAGGAAAGACAAAGGCTCTTTTTTGACACGACCTTCTCGGTAATGGGGCATATGGCGAAAGCCAAGGGGCAGGTAACCCAGGTTGATATTCAGGTCGCCACCGCTTATATGGATCAGATGCGCCTGCAGGGAGAGAGCCGAGCTCAGGCGCAGGCCTCATTTTCTTTAGGTAAAGACGCAAATTTCCCGCTTAAGGAAAA
>JBFGZH010000110.1:0-7870 GCA_041586895.1 Psychromonas sp.
AAAATCATTGCTGAACAGGGCGCCATCAATATCAATTAACGCCACTAGCGTCACATCCGGAAAGTGATGTCCTTTGGCAAGCATCTGCGTACCGAGCAGGATCTTGTATTTACCCTTGTTGATATCGCTTAAATATTGATTAAAGCTCTCTTTTTTGCGGGTATTATCACGATCAATGCGGACCGTCGCATGTTCCGGAAAAAGCGCATTAAGCGTCTCTTCTAACTGTTCGGTACCGACGCCGGTGGCAATTAATTGTGTTGAACCGCAATCAGCACATTGCTTAGGCACTGGCAGGGTCGAGGCGCAGTGGTGACAATGCAGGTAATTAGCGGATTTATGGTAAGTGTAAAAAGCATCACAACGGGGACACTTCATCAGCCAGCCACATTCATGGCACATCAATACCGGCGCATAACCGCGGCGGTTTAAAAACAGTATCACCTGATTATTTTTAGCCAGATGTTTGCCCATCAGCTCAATCAGCTGCGGTGACAGACCGGATTTAAGGGGCAGCCCGCTTAAATTTATCAAGCTGCTGCTTGGCGGTTTGGCATTACCGGCGCGCCGGGTAAGATGCAGGTGCTGATATTTCCCCTGCAGTGCATTGTGCAGACTCTCCAGAGAGGGGGTTGCCGAGCCTAAAACAATGGGAATATTTTCTTGAAAGGCGCGTTTTATGGCAAAATCGCGCGCATGATAACGGAAACCGTCCTGTTGTTTAAACGAAGCATCGTGCTCTTCATCGATAATAATCAGACCCAAATCTCTGCAATCGCTAAAAATTGCGCTGCGCGTGCCGATAATAATGGCGGCACTGCCCTGTTTGCCATGTAGCCAGGTATCTAACTGCTGGCGTGCGTTTAAGCCGGAATGTTTTAAATAAACCGGCACATTAAAGCGCTCTTGAAAGCGTTGTACGGTTTGTGGGGTCAGGCCGATTTCCGGCACGATTACCAGCACCTGTTTACCGGCCTGTAGAAAGGGGGTGAGGATATTAAGGTAAACCTCTGTTTTACCGCTGCCGGTGATCCCTTCCAATAAAAAACAGGCGAATTTATGCATTTGTTGACTGACAGTGGTGATGGCGATGGCCTGCTCTGCCGTTAATGTCGGTTTTTGCGTGCTTTCAGAAAACTGTGCCGGCCAGTCTTGATTGCATTGCGGCTGTAGTTCGATGCTCTCAATTAAACCTTTCTCCTGCAGTGCCTTTAGGATCGGCCGGGTAACCGCCTGTGCTTTTAATGCTTCCGTGGTTAATTTCGCTGATTGTAATAAAGACAGTGCTCGCTGTTGTTTTTTGGCGTTTTTAAAATCATCGAGATTAAAAGTTGCACCTGATAGTTGCCAGTATTCACTGCCTTTAAATACGGCTTCTTTGCCCTGGCGTAACAGGGTCGGAATAGCCTGCTGAAAGACATCACCAAAAGGGTGCTGATAATAAAAAGCGGCCCAGCGCAATAATGACCACAGGGTCTTATCCAATAAAGGCGTCTGCTCAATTAACTGGGTGATTTTTTTTAATTTATTTAAGTCGTAATCACAGTGCGGGTTGACCTCAGTGATCACGCCAATCATCTGCCGTTTACCGCCAAAAGGTACACGCACCCGACAACCGGGCAGATTATCTATTGCTGTTTTTAACAGATAATCCGGGAGCAGGTAATCAAACTGTTTATGTAGTGGAATAGCCAGTGCGACACGGCAGATAATAGGGCGGCTCATAAACTCAATCAACTAATGGCAAAGTCGCTATTGTAACTTTTTTTTTACTGCGCGACTGCAATAATTGAACGCTTTTAAAATCCCTGGCTAAAGCAGACAAAAAAGCGCCCGAAAGATGGCTCTCGGTTTTAAAAATCAGGCCAACAGTTTTTTTGCTGCGTCAACCACAATGGCGATGGCATTGACTTCCGTCGCTTTCATCGTCGTTTCACTGGGAATCTCCTGCTCTGTGCGGTTGACAATGACACCAGCGACACAGCCGGCGCGCCACCCCTGTGAAGCACACATGGTAAAGAGTGTTGCCGATTCCATCTCATAATTCAGCACACCCAGATCCTGCCATTCCTGTAGAGAGCCCTTAAAACGCCGTGTTACCCGTCCGGAAACAGTATCGTAACGCTCCTGGCCGGGATAAAAGGTATCAGAAGACGCGGTAATACCTATATGCGGCTCAGTACCGGCATCATGACAAGCGGCCACCAGCGCAGTGCTACATGCAAAGTCAGCAACCGCCGGAAACTCCATAGGCGCAAAATGCAGACTGGCCCCATCGAGACGAACCGCCGCCTGAGTGACAATAACATCGCCGACATTAATTTGTGGTTGAATGGCGCCGGTTGTACCGACACGCAGAAAGGTGGTGACGCCTAGTTGTGCCAACTCCTCAACGGCAATAGAGGTTGACGGTCCGCCAATACCTGTTGAACAGATGACTACAGCTTTGCCGTCAATATAAGCAAGGTAGCTGGTGTACTCGCGGTGACTGGCAAGAAAAGTGGCATTATCCATCAATTCCGCAATGCGTTTAACGCGCTCAGGATCGCCTGGTACAATGGCCAGGCTGGCACCATTCAACATTGCTTTAGTTAACCCTAAGTGAAATACATCTGACATAAAGAACTCCTTTGATTAAATGTGTGTCAAGGCTCGGCGTTATAACTCAGCCCCTAAAAAAGCATGCGGTAATAATTCGGCAATGGTGAATGTCTCGATATCCGTTTCCGAAGCATAACAGTAGATCCTGGCATCATTGCCGGACTGCTCGGCGATCACCTGACGGCATGAGCCGCAGGGATAAGCCCTAACCAGCTGCTTTTCTGCATTGCGCGCCAGTATATGCACCTCCTGCAGATCTCCTGTCTTGGCCCCTTCAGTAACCGCTGTCTGCACTGCATTACGCTCGGCACAATTGGTGGTCGGGTAGGCGGCAGATTCAACATTAACCCCTTTAAAGACTCTATTGTCGCTGGTGATAACAATGGCGGCGACATTAAAGCCTGAGTAGGGCGCTGATGAGTTGTCCAGCAGGGTGTTTAGTTGATTGAAGTAATTCATTTTACAGTCTCTTTATATAGGTGTGTGGATCGCTTTCTGATTGTTGCACAAAGCCCATCTTCTGCAGGTAATAACAATGCTCAGCATCCTGTGCCGAGGTTTTTAATATTTTGACCCCTTTGGCTTTTATAAACTCGGGGTGGCTGTGGTAGTAATAATGGCCAAGTTTAAAGTCCCGGTATTTGGGAACCACGTAATCCAGCACAATAGTAAAAACCCCTTCCTTATCTATCGTCCCGGCCAGGACGCCGGCAATATTATTATCCCGTAACATGTAAAAGCAGCTGGCCGCTGCTTGCAATCCGGGCAAGCTGACCTGTTTTTCAATATCTATCCGGTTAACGCTGATAAAGTGTTGTAGGTATTCAGAGTTTTTTTCTGCTGTAATGAGTTTGAACTGCTCTTTGTTGTAATGGATCTGCCACAGGTAATAAAGGTTGATCACAGCAATACTGAGATTCATAAAGATGGTCGGGATGGAGTCAATCAAATAAGCAAAACTTGCAAAAAGCAAACTGCCGATCAGGTTAATCACCCTTAACTTAATAATCGAAGACATGGTTAAGGAGATCAAGACCACCATAGAGGCAAGGTAGCCAAACCATTCGACCCAATCTATTTCCATTATTGTTCCCGGCTGAGTTAATCTTGACAGACAGTGTATGTACTAAGGCGTCGCTATAATGCGATCTGGATCGCTACAATTATTTATTATTTGCGGACTGTTACAGCGTTAACAAAATATGTTGCCCAGAGGGTGCTATCAGGGCTTACAAATAGCCGGATGACGCGAACAGGCTGCCAGCCATCCGGCGGAATAAGGCTAAAACTTGTAAGTCACAGCAACGTAATGAGCGAAGCCCGTTGATTCAAAAGTGCTGCTGTCCTTAATGCCGTAAACATCTTTAAAGCCTTTCAGGCCATACCCGGCGGCAAAACGATCCGTGTGCCAGTAGATACCGTTAAACATCACTCCACCGTTGTCTGCTGTAGCGTATTTATCTTTCATACCAAACTGATAGTCGATATAGCCCTGATAGGAGAGAAACGAGCCGTTTTCAAAGAAGTAGACAGGTTTAAACCAGTTAGTTGATAGCTGGTAACCGTTCCAGTCTTTTTCATTCTGCGCGTACAGAGCGTAAAGATTAACGCCCACTTTGCCTAACCAGGGAACCATCACATCAGAGCCGATACCCACAAAGGCGTTATTGACATCATTATCAGCACCGCCGCCCCAGTTAAATAAGCTTGCCAGGTAAACTTCTTGTAGCGGGCCGAAAGACAGATCTTGAGCTGTTAATGCATCAAGTGAAACACGTGGCGCAAACTTCATAAATATTTTTGATGAGCCGTCTTTATCAGAGTTGTCACTGCTGCTCAGATTAAATATATCCACATAACCATAGATATCGAAGATCCCTGAGCGCCCGCCAAATTCCATTTCCAGATAATCATGATCAGATCCGCCCGGTAACTCATTGACCGCATACATAAGGTTAAATTGTGACCATTTATAATCATTTTTATGGATATCGCCATCGCTGTAATCGGCTGCAGAGGCTGTTGTTGCTGTTGCAGCTAAAACGCTCAGCGTTAAAAGAGACTTTTTCATTATTCCTTCCTTATTATTGATTGATCTTCCCTATTCAAAGCAGGAGCAGCTTTGTTAGATAGAGAGCAAATGAGATATTTTGTTATTAGTTTTATTGTTTGAGGCTGTTATTGCTTAAGCTTGTCGATAGATCATGGCGCGATTTCAGGCTGTAAAATAAGTCGTCAGCGAGCAGGCAGGCGCGCATGGTATACGGCTATAAGTGATGTTAAACATGAGCTAAGCTTTTATAAAATAAGTGAAAACGCCAAACCACTTTGACCCGTGCCCGGCGCTTTTAAAAGATGGATTTATTCTGCTACTACTGAGTCCAGCGCCACAGTCAGCATCTCATTGAAGCTGTTTTGACGCTCATCGGAGCTGAGCTGTTCGCCGCTGCGGATATGATCCGATACCGTTAAAATACACAGTGCTTTGGCACCTTCTTCGGCTGCAACGCCATATAAACCGGCAGCTTCCATCTCGACGGCAAGAATGTTGTATTTTTCCATTAAATCGAACATTTCCGGCTCAGGAGTATAGAAAAGATCGGCTGAGAAGATATTACCCACACGCGTTTTAATGCCATGCTTTTTAGCCGCAGTAACGGCTTTTTCCAACAACTCATAGTTGGCGATGGCGGCAAAGTCATGGCCGCCTAAGCGCGAGCGGTTTACCTTGGAGTCGGTCGATGCGCCCATCGCGATGATCACATCGCGCACTTTAATATCCGGGTTGACCGCACCACAACTACCAACGCGAATAATGTTTTTGACACCGTATTCACGGATCAGCTCGGTGGCATAGATAGAGCAGGATGGAATGCCCATACCGCTGCCCATTACCGAGACAGGTTTACCTTTATAAGTACCGGTAAAGCCGAGCATATTGCGCACGTCTGTGACCTGCACGGCATTTTCTAAAAAGTTTTCAGCAATATATTTGGCACGTAGCGGATCGCCGGGCATTAACACGGTTTCTGCAAAGGCGCCGTCTGCTGCATTGATATGAGGTGTTGTCATTATGTTCTCCAGTTTTACTTTACTGTCAGTTGTAGGGCGGTCAGCCATCGCGACCGCCACTGTGTTTTATCGATTAAAGATGCTTTTACCGTACTCAAGCGCAGGCAGGTTATGGTAGGCGGCGATAGACTGACCGATATCGGCAAAGCTTTCCCGTCCGCCGATATCGCCGGCTTGTACAGCTTTTCCGTAAAAAATAACCGGAATATGCTCGCGCGTATGATCCGTGCCCGGCCAGGTTGGATCACAACCGTGGTCCGCCGTTATCACCAGCAGATCCTCATCACCGAGTATGTCCAGCATTTCCGGTAAACGTTGATCGAAATACTCTAATGCGCCAGCATAACCGGCAACATTACGGCGATGTCCGAAATCGGCATCAAAATTAACAAAATTGGTGAAGATAATGCTCTGCTCAGCGGCTTGTTGCAGCTCATTGACAGTAGCATCAAAGAGCGCTTCCAGGCCGGTGGCCTTAGTCGCCTTAGTGATCCCCTGCGCGGCAAAAATATCGGATATTTTACCGATACTGACGACCTGCCCTCCGGAGTCCTTCATTCTATCGAGCAGCGTTGCTGCGGGCGGTAAAACCGAATAATCATGGCGGTTGCCGGTGCGCGCAAAGTTGCTGCTCTTGCTGCCCTCAAAAGGACGGGCAATGACCCGGCCGATATTGTATTGATCCACCAGTTCCCGAGCGATTTCACATAGCTTGTAGAGTCGCTCCAGACCAAAGGTTTGTTCATGGCAGGCAATCTGGAAAACGCTGTCGGCAGAGGTATAAAAGATAGGTTTGCCGCTGTGCATATGCTCTTCACCCAGCTGTTCAAGAATCAGCGTGCCTGAGGAGTGACAATTACCGAGATAGCCCGGCAGATCGGCACGTTTGACCAGTTCATCAAGCAGCTCCTGCGGAAAGCTGTTCTCTTTTTTAGGAAAATATCCCCAGTCAAAGAGTACAGGCACACCGGCGATTTCCCAATGACCGCTGGATGTATCTTTGCCTGTGGACAGCTCTTTGGCATAACCGTAGGCGCCAACAGGCTCAACAGCAGGGTCTAGGCCGAGTGGAAAACACCCCGAACTGGCATCACAGGCGCGGCCAATGCCGAGTTTATTGAGATTGGGAATATGCAGTGGCCCTTGCCGGCCAATATTGGCCTGACCTTCAGCGCACTGCTGGGCGATATGGGCAAGTGTATTGGCACCGGCGTCATTGAACTCACTGCCATCGGCGCGTGTGCCGGTGAATTGCGCGGCATCTTCCGTAGAGCCGATACCAAAAGAATCCAGTAATAGAATAACGGTACGTTTCATTAGTATCCTCCTGTTACTGCTTGTTTATCTGTTAACTTCAGCTCAGTTAACAGGCTGACTAATAAGCTTGATGCACCAAAGCGGAAATGTCTACTATTCACCCAGTCATCGCCCATTATGTTAGCGGCAAGCTGCAGATAATCAGCCGTCGCTTGTGCATCCTTAACGCCGCCTGCCGCTTTAAAGCCGACATCACGGCCGGACTCTTTAATCGCCTTGAGCATCACCTCAGCAGCTTCCAGGGTGGCATTGACCGCTACCTTGCCTGTTGAAGTCTTAATAAAGTCAGCGCCGGCGGCAATGCTGATCAGGCTCGCCTGTCTGATCAGTTCAGGGGTTTGCAGCACACCGGATTCAATAATCACCTTCAGTGTCACCTGCTCGCCGCAAATTTCACGACAGGCTTGGATCATGGTCGCGCCAATCTCGCTATTACCGGCTATCAGAGCACGGTAAGGAAAAACCACATCCACTTCATCGGCTCCGTAAGCAACGGCGGCACGGGTTTCTGCCAGGGCTATTTCCAAATCATCATTACCGTGAGGAAAGTTGCTTACCGTGGCCACTTTGATGTGCGGTGTATTCTGCTCGCGCAGTGTTTTACGGGCAAGAGGAATAAAGCGCGGGTAGATACAGACAGCTGCCGTGTCCCCGGCGAGGGTGTGAGCATCGCGACATAACTGCATCACTTTCTGCTCGCTATCGTCGTTATTTAATGTGGTCAAATCCATTAGCTGGATCCCCAGACGGGATGCTGCTTGTAAATCACTCATGGTTTAAATCCTTAGATTTTACGAAGAAGATTGAAGTTGTCGGACGCCAGTTGGTCGACGCGAGAAGAGCGAGCAGACACACAAATAATGCTTAACTAAGGTGTCTG
>JBFGZH010000111.1:0-7828 GCA_041586895.1 Psychromonas sp.
CATCGGACACTGGAAACTGTCTTCACTGACCACAAAAGTATCATTAAGCAGATGACTCTGCTGTACGGATTTTTGCTGAATACTGACTATCCAGACACGTTGCTGAAACTCCTGAATTTCAGCACAAGCACGAGTAAGTTTTGTGCCCTTGAGAACCAGCCAAGAAGCAAGTTGAGTAAATATGTTCATTGCTTAAGGTAATTCATGACCTCGTGCGCTTTCATATAAAAAATACCAGTCTTCGCGGCTTAACTGCACCTGCTCTGCTTGTACGCAGGCTTTAATACGCTGCAGATTGGTCGTGCCAATAACAGGTTGAACACGTGCCGGGTGGCGCATTAACCATGCCAGCACAATAGCCTCATTAGCAACCTGATATTTAGCGGCCAATTTAGCCACTAATGTGCAGGTTGCCTGAACCGCCTGACTGGCATTTGACACGTCACGCCCCGTAAATAAGCCTTGCGCCAAACTTCCCCATGCTTGGATTTGGACATTATTCTGACGGCAATATTCTAATTTTCCAGCTGTAAAGTTAATATCCCGGCCTTCAGGGTTCCCCGCCATAATGCCTTCTTCCAGCCAGTCTAATTTAGCCAGGCTGATTTCAATTTGATTGCTCACTAGGGGGGCATCAAGCGCAGACTGCAGGTAAGCCATTTGATGCTGATGCATATTGGACACGCCAAAATGACGAACCTTTCCGCTACTCTTTACTTGCATTAGCGTGTCTGCAATTTCCTGCAACTCCATGAGTGGATCCGGGCGATGCAGAATCAACACATCAATATATTCCGTATTTAAACGCGTCAGTATATTATCAACAGAAGTCTTCACCCATTGCGCAGAAAAGTCATAACGCTTAGGACCAAGGTCATCCGCAAAGCGAATACCACACTTTGACTGCAGGTACATTGTTTCGCGTAATCCCGGGCGCTGCCTTAATACCTGCCCGAAAGCTTTTTCAGCTTTGCCCAGCGTGTAAATATCGGCATGATCGAATAAGTTAATACCTGCCTCTAAAGCCGTATCGATGACTTGATGAGTTTGAGCAATATTTTCCTGAGAAACTGGTTTTTGATCCCAACCACCACCTAACCCCATGCACCCATATGCGAGGGCACTGACGTTCGGTAAATATTGCGCTAATGGAATCGGGCGTTGTTTTGTTTGTATATTCATTATTCGCTAGGCCTTTTTATTGTGATTGAATTTCGTTGAACAGCCTATATTGTAATGACGAAAAAACAATGTGGAAGCGCACAAAAACGAAATCATTATTAGATATAAAGAACAATATCTTGCCATTATTAGCTATAACGCAGAATAATAGCTGAGATCTCCTTTACTAGCGGATGAAAAGCATGCAGCAGCATAAAAAAATTGAATCTTTAATGTTATTTGTCGAAACCGCTAAACAACTTAGTTTTAGCAAAGCAGCACAGAACTTGTCGATATCCAAAGGTTATTTATCAGATCAGATAAAAAAGCTGGAAAAGGAGTTACAATGCCCGTTACTGGTGCGCACAACGCGCAGTGTACGTTTAACACCTGAAGGGAGAAAAATTCTCATTCAGGGGGAAAAAATTAAAGCGACCATGTTGGATTTAGAACGAAATATTCATAACGAGGATAATGCCTTTTCAGGGAGTTTACGGATCACTGCGCCTAAATTATTTACCGAGCGTTTTCTATTAGATATCTGCCATGATTTTCAACAGCACCACCCTGGCATCCATTTTACTCTCGACTCGAGTTATACCAATTACGATTTAAACCAGGATGATTTTGATTTAGCCTTTCGCGCAACTCGGCAGCCGCCGCAAAATATGGTAGCAAAAGAGTTATTTTCTTATCAGCACTGTTTATGCGCATCTCCTGAATATTTAGCACTATATGGCCATCCAAGAAGTATCAGTGATCTCTCAGCACATCAGTGTTTATCTGCATTAGAGGAGCATCGTTGGCCTTTAAAGACGGCTGATGCGACTATCAATGGCTGGTTAACCATGAATGATCACTACTTGCTCAAACAGCAGGCTATGGCGGGAAAAGGGATAATCCGTATCGCCACTTACTATGTAGACAGAGAGCTACAACAAGGCACTCTACAAAGAGTATTAGAAGATGAGTATATTGATGGCCAGAGTATTTATATACTTTATCCGCAGTTGCTTTATCCAGCCACCAAATTAAAGGCTTTTATTGCATTCGTTCAGGAAAGATTTGTCAGTTGAATAATATTGTGCAGACAACCTGCAATGACTGCTAAGTACACGCAAAGCAAAAAGTAACTATCTCAAAGCAAACGCAGCGCGCTTGCTTTGATAGCGAAGCCATTAATTAGTCATAAAAGTCGTCGCCTAGCAGCTCCTTCAGTTGTTGTCGCTCTTTAAAATCTTCAATACTGCGACGAGTCTGTCCTTTGCCCCGACCGCGATGATTCTGGTGCTCTTTGCGGGCATGGAGTGAATCCTCTTCCCAATCGTCTTCATATTCCCACTCTTCTGTATCTTGAGTGTCGTCATCAAATTGCTGAGAATAATTGTTACTTTTTCCCATTCCAATACTCCAAAAAACTAATTAACGATTATCATCATCTATGCCTGACACTGCAATTTAATGCCAGTTTCCGATGGTTGAATAATCGCTGTAAATGGCTTTTTTTGTAAAGAAAAAAAAACGTTTTTTTAGTTTTTTTTCTTATAAAAAATGGGGTTTTTATTCTAAATGGTAAAAAGCAAATTACTCAGGGCTTTCTTAGGCCAATTTATAGCCGGTTATCAAAGATAGAAAAAGAAATGGAAGCAGGTGTAATGATACAAAAAAGGAAGTGAAGCCATGAATATGGAAGTATAAACTGAATAAATTTTTTAACGTTCAGTGAAAAATAACTGTGCTTGCCAAGCAGCCCTTAAACCTGTTTTTCAGGCATAAAAAAATGGCAACTCGTGAAGAGTTGCCATTTTTTAACGAATACTGTCAGCTTAGCGTAAACGACAAGCTGTTACTGCAAGCTTAAAGCGCTACAATATTTTCTGCCTGCGGGCCTTTTTGGCCTTGGCTTAGAGTAAACTCAACTTGCTGACCTTCAGCTAGGGTTTTAAAACCTTCACTTTTGATCGCGCTGAAGTGAGCGAATACATCTGGGCCAGATGCTTGCTCGATAAAACCAAAACCTTTAGATTCGTTGAACCATTTAACGGTTCCTTTAACTGCATTAGACATAATAATATCCTGTAATTTTAATATAAGAGTGCCTTCAAGAGGCTTGAATAGCGTAAAAACAGACTGTAACTTAAAAACTGCAGAGCGAGGTATTACGAATAAAACAACGAAATGGAGAATGTAAACAAAAGGCTTTCTTCTTGCTGAGCGGTACTATAACGGATATAACTCAAGAGTCAAGTAATAATTAAGCAAACACAAAAGTGTAACCCCCACCAGCTGCGCTCAACTTTCAGGAAGCAATACGTATTTAGCTCTCCTGCAGTAAGGTTAGCGTACAATCTCAGCAGCAGGTTTTATTTCCTGAGCAAAGCAAACTATTCTTAGTTGTGCGGAGTCGCTAAGTAACAGCGCTAATATCTGAAGAAAGGATCTGCATGTGGGAAAAGAGATCGAGCAAACACACTTTACGCCACAAGACTTTGAACAATACCGCCAATGTTTAAGCGAAAACCTGCAGGCATTTCGCCAGCTATTACTGCAGCCCGGCTTTGGTCAGGGTCGGCCTTCTTTTGGCGCCGAACTCGAACTCTATATTATAGACAGTCAAGGCGCGCCTAAACCTCTCAATAGCGTTATTCATCGTCAGATGAAGGATAAATTACTGACACTCGAGCTTAACCGTTTCAATCTTGAATATAATTTCACGCCGGTGCAGCAGCAAAGCGCGCCATTTTCAGAAATAAAGAAAGAGATGATGAATGCCCTCAAACGTCTCTCCAGCGTTGCTGGCAAACAACAAGCGCGTATATTACCTATAGGTATTTTACCGACACTGCAGATTTCTGATCTGGGCCTGCATGCCATCACCAATACCCCCCGCTATCAGACGCTGGCAAAAGCACTGAGAGAGAAACGCGGTTGTGATTTTCATATCGATATTAACGGCATAGAGTCAGTAGATCTTCACTGCCCGGATGTCTCACTGGAAGGAGCAAACACCTCCTTTCAGTTTCACTACCGTGTCAATCCCGAAAACTTTGCTGATGCCTATAATGCAGCGCAACTGAGCAGTTCCCTGGCACTGGCACTGGCAGCTAACTCGCCACTTTTTTTAGGACAAAAGCTGTGGCAGGAAACACGCATCGCACTGTTCAAACAAGCGATAGATTACCGTATCGAAAACTCCTTAGATAAATATCAGCCTGCTCGTGTACTCTTTGGCTTTGGCTGGGTGCGCAAAGATATTTATGAGAAATTTGCTGAAAGTGTCTGTTTATTCGAGCCGCTTTTGCCAATCTGCACAGATAGCAAGCCATTCGTTGAACTACGGGCTGGCCGAGCCCCTTCATTACACGAACTAAGACTGCATCAAGGCAGTATTTGGAACTGGAACCGTCCTATTTATGATCCTGCCGACAATGGCCATTTACGGATTGAGTTGCGCTCTTTGCCAGCAGGCCCTACGCCCAGCAATATGCTTGCCAATGCCGCTCTTATGAGTGGCCTGATGCGTGGCCTGCAAAGCTATTTACCGACCATGCTCCCGGGGCTGCCTTTTCGTTATGCCGAGCTGAATTTTTATCGCGCTGCCAAGTATGGCCTGAAAGCCTTCCTATTCTGGCCCAATTGTTCCACGGGAAGACTGGAAGTGCGCCCGGTTAGCAGCATACTTAAAGAACTTCTGCCAATTGCCGAAGAGGGGCTGAGCGCACTCGGCGTGAGTGACCAGGAGATCAAAGAGCAGATGGATATCATCAAGGGCGGCTTGGAAACGCAAATAAACGGCGCACAATGGCAGATTAATATGTTCGATAAGCTGCTACAAAGCGAAGATCGAACAACGGCGCTGGCACAACTGGTTGAGCATTACTACAGACAATATCAGAGCAATAAGCCGGTCCATGAATGGAGTGAAAAAATATGAGTGCCCCGCAGCTGCACTTTGCATATTTAAACTATATTGAAAACCCTGACCCGGATCAGATTGGCTCCTCGGTGCAGAGCTTTTTAAGCTGGTTGGGACAAACAACGGCCATTTTCCTAAGCGGTAAAAGTGCCAGTAAAACACGTGCGGTTTGTACCCTACTCCACGGTAATGAGCCTTCAGGGACAAAAGCAATATTTAATTACCTGAAATCGAAACAGACGCCTAAATTCAATACGCTGTTTATTGTTGCCTCTGTCGAAGCCGCTGCGGCTGCGCCCATTTTTTCAACGCGCATGCAGCCGGGTAAACGGGATTTAAACCGCTGCTTTAAACCACCCTATGATGATCCGCAGGGACAAACTGCCAAAGAAATTTTGGACTTGCTGCTGCATATTCAACCGGAATGCTTAATTGATATTCATAATACATCCGGATCTGGTCCTGCCTTTGCCGTTGCCGTTACTGAGGATATGAACCATCTGGCACTGGCCTCGCTGTTTAGCAACGATTTGATTGTTACCGATCTGCGCTTAGGGGCATTAATGGAGCTCAGTGAAAAAGCGATCATAACAGTGACAATTGAATGCGGTGGTGCGCAGGATCCGGCCTCGGAAATTATCGCCCAGGAAGGCCTGCACCGTTATCTGTCCAGTGAATATGTACTGGCCGCGCCAGATAGCCAATACCCGGTCAATATTTATCACAATCCGATTCGCCTGGAAATCAAAAATCAGGGGGAAGTGGCTTATGCTGAATACCCTGATGATAAAGCGGTCATCACCCTGCCTGAGCAGGCTGACAAATTTAACTATGGCATGTTGACCAAAGATGAATGTATTGGTTATTTAAGCAAGCATGGCTTTTTGCAGCTAACCGCCAAGGATCATTTAGGAAAGGAACGTCTGAATGAGTTTTTCGAACAGCGCAAAGGCAAGCTTTACGCTCGTCATCCACTTAAAATATTTATGATGACCACCATTCCATTTATCGCCCAAACAGATTGTCTGTTTTACTTTATTGGTTGCAGTAAAACCGCTTGAAGCGGCAGATTGCAGACACATAAAAGGGTGTGGTCATTACTTCTCTTTTAGCAGGCGTTGCATCTTAGTGAATATTCTTCGCAAATACAGCAATATTAACCTTGAACAGCGAAGCGTCAAAACGCAGGAAGTCTTTGCAGCTGACAAGCTCAAGTAAAAGATTTTCCGGTTATTGATAAAGATGGCAAAGCTGTCGCTCATGGCGAAACTGCTGAGCTTTGCCTTCCCCCTTGTTGAGCCTCTCTCAAACTGAGTTAATAGCCACCTCACCAACAAAAGCACAAAACGACTATACTTATGCAAGGCTAACTTTATGAGCGAGGAGTGAAAAATGGCTATTTCCATCACCTTAAATGAATATCTATGCGAGCATAATATAAATTATGAACTGCTTAAACATCGCCACACCACCTCCTCTCTTGCCTCCGCCAATTCAGCCCATTTACCGACCTTTCAAGTTGCCAAAGCCGTTATTTTACAAAGTAAAGACGGCGAATACTTAATGGCGACCTTACCTGCCGGCCATAGACTGTCAGTGAGCGATGTCAATAAAGTCATGGGTAAAGAGTATCAACTGCTCAATGAGTGGCAGTTACCTAAGCTATTCCCTGATTGTGAGCAGGGTGCCATTCCCGGCATAGGCGCAGCTTATAAAATGAAGATGCTGGTTGATGATGCCCTGCTCAATGCCGAACAAGTTTATATTGAAGGGGGTGATCACCGTTATCTGCTTAAAATTAATCATAAGCAGTTTATGAAAATGATCGCCTCTATGCCTCACGGCAGTATCTGTGGCCGGGCTATTGGCACCCCGCTTTTTGGCGAAAGTCTGAGCAGCAAATGGAGTCAGTCTTAAGGGGCAAAAAAGTGACGACGGTTTAAAAAGGAGTAATAAATTATGTTCAAAGCCCTTTTTATAGACTTAAGTGGCGTTTTATATACCGGCAAGCAGGCTATTCCCGGTGCCGTTGCCGCTATTGCCAAGGCAAGAGCAAGCCGACTGCAGTTACGCTTTGTCACTAATACATCGCGGCGCACCCGCACACAAATATTAATTGACCTGAAAAACTTAGGCTTTGAACTGCCGGCTGATGAGCTGTTTACTGCCCCCGTGGCGGCGCATACCTGGTTACAGGCAAAGGGCTTACGCCCCTATTGTCTTATCCATAAAAATATTAAAAGTGAATTTGCCGATCTTATACAGACTGATCCGAATGCCGTCATTATTGGTGATGCCGAGCAGGACTTTTGTTATGACAATTTAAATCGTGCTTTTCAACTCTGCCAGCAAGGCGCTCCCCTGCTCGGTATTGGCTACAACCGTTTCTTTAAACTCGATGACCAGCTATTGCTGGATGCAGGCCCTTTTATCAAGGCGATTGAATTTGCCGCATCGACAAAAGCAATTATATTGGGCAAGCCCTCGCCAGATTTTTTCCTGCAGGCACTTGCGTCAACCAGGCTGCAGGCCGACCAGGTGTTAATGGTTGGCGATGATATCTATGGTGATATTGAAGGCGCCATTAATGCCGGATTAGCAGGCTGCCTAGTACGCACCGGGAAATACCAACCCGGCGACGAGAAGAAAATCAACTTGCCGCATCTAACCCTCGACTCTATTGCTGCAGCCGTCGATTATGCTTTGTCGGCTACTGACTGAGTTTTTCGGTATGGCGCGAAGAGCGCTAGA
>JBFGZH010000112.1:0-7766 GCA_041586895.1 Psychromonas sp.
CTGCTCTACCGACTGAGCTAACGAAGCAAAACTTTTTATTTAAAGAAGTTACTCTTTAAATGTTATAAATGGTGCCGACTACCGGAATCGAACTGGTGACCTACTGATTACAAGTCAGTTGCTCTACCGACTGAGCTAAGTCGGCACACGAAAACGTGTGCATTTGCACCGAGGCTGTTAACCTCATTTACCGATTGGAAATCAATCTTCTCAGTAAATTATAATATGGTGCTTCGTCTCGGAATTGAACCAAGGACACGAGGATTTTCAATCCTCTGCTCTACCGACTGAGCTAACGAAGCAGGAATGAGGCGTATTAAATAGACTTTAGCTCCAACCGTCAACCCCTTTTTATCTATTTATTTCGTTTTTTTATCGTTCGCCTATTGTTTGGCCGCTTTCTGTTTTATTTATAAACGTTGGCGGCTAAATTGCCTCTATTTTTGCTCCGGCGTGTAACCTTCAATATCAACATCTTTATTTTCAAATAAAAAAGCAACCATGGTTGCTTCGATCAATTGGCGATCTTCAAGCTTCATTAAATTTAATTTTTTCTCATTAATCAGCATAGTTTGCTTTTTTTGCCATATAGTCCAGGCTTCCTGACTGATATTATCAAAAATACGTTTCCCCAATTCCCCCGGAATAACCTGAAAAGCTAAACCCGGTGCTTCTTTTTTTAAATAGCTGCAAAATACAGTTCTAGACATCTACTTTTCCTTCTCTTTAATTTTATTAACTGCAGATAATATTTTTTTGGTGGCGGCGGCCAGCCCTATTTTCTGTGGATATTGTAAGTTATACCAAAGCCCCCCGCTTTCTTCCATTACTTGCTGATATTCAGCCTGCTCAACTTCAATTAATAGCGGCGATATATCAAAATGAAAATGGCTGAAGGTATGGCGAAACTTAGGTAAAAGGCTTTGCTGATAATTTTCAATCCCTTCAGCCTTCAGACTTTCATGGCATAAGTCCAAGCTTGCAAACTCAGGAAAACACCATAATCCCCCCCAGATACCGACCGGAGGACGCTGTTTTAGTTGTATCAGGCGGTTGTTTTTGTCTTTTTGTGCAAGCACCAGCATAAAGGCATGTTTTACCGGCACCTTCTTTTTTGCTTTAGGCGTCGGATAATCGAGCACGGTTTCACGCTTAAGCGCTACGCAGTCACTACTAACAGGACACTCGCTGCATTTAGGTTTACTTCGCGTACACAGCATGGCGCCCATATCCATCATCGCCTGATTAAAAATAGCGACTTGCTTGTCGGGAGTAACAGACTCTGCGAGCTCCCACAAACGGTTCTCGATACGTTTTTCTCCCGGCCAGCCTTCAATAGCTTGATGGCGGGTTAACACCCTTTTTACATTCCCATCTAAGATGGCAAAACGTTTATTTAAGGTTAAGGAGAGAATAGCCCCGGCCGTCGAGCGGCCAATGCCCGGCAGCGCAAGCACCTGTTCGAACTGTTGCGGAAATTCCCCCTGGTAATGCGCTTCAATAAATTGTGCCGCCTTATGCAGGTTCCTTGCTCGCGCATAATAACCCAGTCCGGTCCAGTGATGTAAAACCTCATCGAGAGGCGCCCTGGCCAGGTAACTGATGGTCGGAAAGGCACGCATAAATTTATTAAAGTAAGGGATCACGGTAGCAACTTGCGTCTGCTGCAGCATGACCTCGCTTACCCAGGTCTTATAAAGGCTCTTATCCTGCTGCCAAGGCAGTGTTTTACGCCCGTATTGCAGCTGCCATTGAATTATTCGCCGGCTAAAATCATTATCATTCAACACAAACTATTTCTTATTTTAGAAAAATCTGAGCATAGCAGAGTTGCACAAATAATATAACGTTGCATAATGCAGGGCTATTTATACTCCGCGACTCGAAGATGCAAAGAAGCGTAGCTTTAAGTCAGCAGAGCTCCATACATAAAGCAATCACAGAATACGGTAAGGTAGAAAAATGACAGAGCAAAAAGATTCAGCGGCAACTGAAAATGCTGAAGGTCTAGGCGAACAAAAATATATGCGTAAAATTCGCTCTTTTGTAAAACGCGAAGGACGCATGACCAAGCGACAATCTACCGCGATTGACAACTTCTGGGCAACCATGGGTGTTGATTATCAGGAAAAGATGCTTGATTTTAAAGAGTTGTTTGGCCGTGAAGCTCCCGTCGTTCTGGAGATTGGCTTTGGCATGGGCAAGTCATTGGTAGAAATGGCTAAAAATGCGCCGGAGAAGAATTTCCTGGGTATTGAAGTGCATGGCCCCGGTGTTGGTGCCTGTCTGGCCGATGCCGGCGAAGCTGGACTCACTAATCTGCGGGTCATGAATCATGATGCCGTTGAAGTGCTGGAGCATATGATCCCTGATAACAGCCTGGCCACTTTCCAGCTGTATTTCCCGGATCCATGGCATAAAGCGCGTCACCATAAGCGCCGTATTGTCCAGCCTGAATTTATTGAAAATATGCGTCCTAAATTGGCGATCGGCGGTGTGATCCATATGGCAACCGACTGGGAGAACTATGCTGAGCATATGCTGGAAGTGTTACAGGCCGCCACTGACTTTAAAAACTGCAGTGCATCGGGTGGCTATGCAGAGCGTCCGGAATGGCGTCCGCTGACTAAGTTTGAAAACCGCGGTCAAAAATTGGGGCACGGCGTCTGGGATCTGCTCTTTGAACGCATCAGTTAATTGTTGTTAGAAGAGGCCCGATCACTGCTGTTCTCGCGAGCAATGCACATCACCCCAAGGCGAACTTTTTAAGTTCGCCTTTTTGATCGCGCAGCTACAGTTTAAAAAGCGCCGCCGCTTATCTAATTTTCCTTTATCTGAAAATAGCTTTATGCAAAGGTTGTCTGATAATATTGCGCTAACATGATAGTGTTCTTGTATGCTCTCTGTTATGAAAATATTATCTTCACAGGTAAGTTTTTCAACACTTAGAAGCAAAACCTTACCATGCTCCACGTCATTTAGATAACTATAGCAATTACTTATAATCGAGGAACAGATGTCGAAAAAACTTGAAGTCGCATTAGAAACAACCATCTTTAAAAGTCGCTGGTTGTTGGCTCCCTTTTATGTGGGCTTAGTGCTTAGCATTGGATTATTGTTTGTAAAATTTGTGCAGGAGTTTTGGCATATCGCCAGTCATGTTGTGTCCATGCCGGAAAGTGACGTGGTAATTGGTATCTTGGCGTTAATTGACTTATCACTTGTGGGTAGTTTATTACTGATGGTTATTTTTAGTGGCTACGAAATTTTCATCTCGAAAATTGATCTCGAGTCTCATGAAGACCGCCCGGAATGGATGGGCAAGGTTAACTTTTCCGGACTCAAGCTGAAGGTCATCGGCGCCATTGTTGCGATCTCAGCCATTGACCTGCTAAAGACCTTTATGAACCTGCCTGAAAGCATTTCCAACGAGCAGGAAAACTTTATTATGTGGAAAGTGATCATTCACTTAACCTTTGTTTTTTCAGGGCTGATCTTTGCTTATATGGATAAAGTAGCCGGCGATACTAAGAATCACTAACACTATAGATGCCTGGCTAAGCTAGCTTGCGCTCGCCTATACACAGGGTGAGCGTAGCGCTCAGGCACTGCTGTTCATGCCACGCAAATTCATTAAATAATTATTGTCCTTTTTACAATAACACTCTATATTCCCGCCGTTAATTCTCCTCTAAATTTTTGCTTACGTTTTACTCGACATATCCTATATTTAGTGACAGTTAACAGATTAAAACCCGTCTAAACTTCTTAGATGATGATTACGCAGATAATGAGGCGAACAAAGCCATGACATCTGCAATGCTTTTTACTTCCTCCAAACCACTGAGCAGCAAAGCCTGATGGCCGGGGAATACTCCTTTTAAGGTAAATGTTATGAATATTCTTTTTTTGATGTATCCATGGAAAAATGTCCATCCGGAAACGGACTCGACGATCCGCCTGATCCATGAGTGTGTCTCAAGGGGGCACACGGTTGCGATTGCAACCATACATAACCTCACCATGCGCAAGTCTGTTGCCAGCGCCTATTGTCAGGTTTTCGATAAGAATTTTGTGGCACCAGCCAACATGGTGACTTTTTATAAAAAAGCACCCTTTAAAAAATCTCTTCTGCCATTAGCCGGATTTGATACGATTTTCATGCGTGCCAATCCGCCACTCGATCCCATTGCGCTTAACTTTTTAGACTCAGTGCGCGATCAGGTCTTTATTATGAATGATATTGACGGGCTGCGCATCGCTAATACTAAACTCTATACGGCCTCCTTTGAAGATCCGCAGAATAAATTTATACCTGTCACTCACGTTTCTAAAACACCGGAATACCTGGAAGAGGTATTAAGAGAATCAGCATCGGGTAAAATGATCATGAAACCGCTCGATGGCTATGGCGGGCAAGGCGTGATACTGGTTGAGAAGCACGCCCAAAAGAGCTTCCACTCCCTGCTGGAGTTCTACATCAACAGCGGGAAAGGCGGCAATTATGTCATTTTGCAGGAGTATATTGAGGGCGCTGAACAGGGAGATATTCGTGTGCTTATGCTCAATGGCGAGCCGATTGGCGCGATGAAGCGTATTCCGGCCAGCGGTGAAGTACGTGCCAATGTCCATGCCGGCGGCACCGTTGTTAAACATACACTGACTAAAAATGAAAAAGCGCTGTGCAGACAAATTGGTCCTAAACTGGTCCGGGATGGCTTGTTTTTCGTCGGTATTGATCTGATCAATGAGAAACTCATTGAGATCAATGTGCAGAGCCCGGGCGGCATTATGCGTATTAACAAGCTGAACAATGTGAAACTGCAGAAGAAGGTCGTCGACTTTGTGGAAGGGGTGATCAATGCCAAAGAGGCATTAAGATTACGTAAGAATGAATTTAGAAAGGCGATTAGTGATGCTCACATTATCTGAAAAGGAATGTATTGCGTTAATCAATAAGGGCGAATGCTTTCAGGCGGAAGTCGAAGGCGGCGCTTTTATTATTAAGATCGATGAATATTGTCCTATGGTTTGCGCGGCTGTTCACAATGGCCACAGATTGCGTCCGGAGCTTGAGAAAAGCTTCCTCTTAAGCGCACAGGAACGTTTTTACGAAGAAGATCCTTATACCGATGAGCTGATCTCCTCATTTCCAATTGTTGTGATTGGCAATGACTCACGCTTTGAATATGATCTCAATCGCGCCAAGGCTTTGTCGACTTATTTTAAGACCGCATGGGATAAACAGGTCTGGCAGAAACCCTTATCCCCTAAGCAACGGGCACAAAGTCATGCTAAACATGAATCTTTTTACAATGTCCTGGAAGCACTGGTAGCGCGCTTAGAGAAGTTATTTAACAACAGTATTATCTTTGATCTGCACTCTTATAATTATCAGAGAATCGAGCAGGATACGCCAACCTTTAATATTGGTACGGCGCAAATTGACGTGGAACGCTGGCAGACCATTGTTAAACACTTTGAAAAACAGCTTAATCAAATAGAGCTGCCTAATTTAGAGGTACGTGCTGCCAGTGATGAAGTCTTTCAGGGCCGCGGCTATGTCATAACCCATATCAACGCCCATTTTGACAACACCCTGGTTATCCCCATTGAAGTCAAAAAAGTGTTTATGGACGAAACCAGCGGTGAGTTATATCCGCTGGTCTTAGAGGCGTTAAAGGCCGGCATTAAACAGGCTATTTCGGAAACCGCAGCCTACTTTATGCGCCGCTTTGGCAAGCGTAAATCAATACGCGGTGCCGATATTCTTTCATCATCACTGGCGCCTGAAGTGATATTTCTGGATAAAAAATTAGCGGCTCTGTGTAAACATATCGAGACCCTTAATTTTATCAATCCGGTTAATATTGCCAGTGAAAGGAAGAAGTTTTTTGCCAGAAAGTGCGCCGTTGCCCCTGACTTTAAATATAAACAGCTCAATATTAACCCCCATCAATTCAGGGAGCAGCTTTATAAGTTGCCGGTTGATAGTGTTATGGATGCGGATATACAAAAACTCTACCGCCATGTGATTGACAGCCTGGCGACAAAAATTAATTTACTGACCTCTATCGGCAGCGATGATTTTGTCTATAACTCACTGCGCTATTATGGTGAGCCGGATGACAATGATATTGCCAATGCCGAGTTTTTATTACGCGCCCCCGCGATTGCAGGTGAAGACACAGCTTATATTTTTGATGCCGACTACGCGGTTACATTTTTCAAGGAAAAGGCGCAACAGTGGGGATTAAACTGTAAAATCGAGAAGTCCGCACGCCTCGTTGCCAAAGCCATGGTCAACAGTGAGCGCAACTGCCTGATGATCAATAAGGATACGCTCTTCTCCAATGCCGAGCTGCAGGCTTATGCTTACCATGAACTGGGTATTCATATGTTAACCACCATTAACGCCAAAAAAGGACCGTTAAAGGTATTTGCCCTGGGTTTATCCGGCAACACCCATACTCAAGAAGGGCTGGCAATCTTCAGTGAGTACTGCTCCGGGCATTTGACATTAGGCCGCTTGAAAACCCTGGCTCTACGCGTTATTGCCGTTAAATCCATGCTCACTAAAAAGGATTTTGTCAAAACCTATCAATACCTGGTCAACTATTATGATGTTGAGCCACAGCAGGCTTTCACCCTAACGGCGCGTGCTTACCGTGGTGGCGGTTTTACTAAAGACTTCCTGTATCTTAAAGGCTTCCGCGATATCGTTAATTTAGACAAAGCAGAGCGTATTGAAGACCTGTTAGTCGGTAAAACAGGGTTACTGGATTTTGCGATTATTTCGGAAATGATTGATCGCCAGTTAATCCCTAAACCCGCTCCGCTTTTTGAGCTGAAAGTGGCGAAACAGGAGCCGCAGACTATTATTGATTATCTGGTTTCCGCTATTCGTTAAGCGTGACTGAATCATAGCCAAACTTATGTCTCGTCCGCAAAGACGCAAACACTTCTTCGGGCGAGGCAGAAAGCTTTTCTTAGCACTGTGCTGGATTAAATAGACTTAGTTCAGCAGTTCATAATCACTCGCTTATAAAGATAATCTCGGTTGAATAAAATCAATAAATGCCGATATCCGTCTGGCAACAGCAGAGGATTTATAGAACACCGCATTAACCTGCTCTCTGTCTGGCCTGCTCGTTATTTCTGATTGCAATAATGAAACCAGTTTGCCGGATGCAATATCTTTATTCACCATAAAGCCCGACAGACAGGCGATACCATTGCCCGCGAGGACAAGTTGACGGACGATTTCACCATTGCTGGAGCTTAAGCTTGGCGTGATATTGTCAAAGCCTTGCAGTGGCCAGCGATTTAACACTTTTGTTCCGCTAAAACCTATTAACTCATGGCTGCTTAACTGCTGCGCCTGCTGCGGCACGCCTCGCCGCGCTAAATAGTCGGGTGCAGCAACAATATAGAGCGGACTTTTCCCCAGTAAACGGGCGTGTAAGGTGGAATCCGTTAACCTGCCGATGCGAATTGCAACATCGGTTCTTTTTGCCAGCAGGTCAACAATGCCTTCATTGGCCGTCAGCTCCAGCTCAATATTCGGATAAGCTTCTGTAAATGGCTGAATAAGCGGTACAATTTGATGAAACAGAAAAGGGCTTGCCGCATCAACCCGTAACCGCCCTGCCGGCAATTCGCCGCGATAGATAAGATCATCTTCGGCCTGCTGCAGATGCCGTAAGCCCGTACGTACAGACTCCACAAACTGCCGTCCCTCGTCGCTCAGCTCTACCCGCCTGGTA
>JBFGZH010000113.1:0-7752 GCA_041586895.1 Psychromonas sp.
GAAAATCGCCGCCAGGTCAATCTCCTGCCCATTATCACTAAGCGTCACCTGCTGCAGTTCAGGGCTGAACATTTTTAGCGAGTCGAAAATCTGCTGCGGATGATCAGCGGAGAGTGTCAGTAGCGCATCCAGGCTTGCTAGTGAGGGGCCGTGATTCAGCTGCCTGATGGTATAATCAAACAGGCCTAAGCTGATTCCCTTGACGCCATTGGCTAGACTCGCGCCCATAGCAAGCATGGCGATTGAACTACCTGACTGGCTAAGCTTATTCTGCAGCTCCGCCAGCGGTTGGCATAAATAGGCCGGGCGTTGCAGGTCATAGATAATATCGCTTAATGAAGCGGCTAACTGGTTAACATCAAAACCGAAACCGACGGCGAACAGGCTGCGCTCAAGGTTTTCGACATATTCAGGAATATAGCCGCGTATTGACTTTAATGCCTGTAAAATGGTCTGGTTTTTACTTTCCACAACGCCGGCAACGGCGAGCGTGGATTGTTCTGCGCTGATTGCCAGTTCCGTGTAGCCAAAAACAGTACGCGGCCAGTTAGCGGCAATGCTTAACAGTTCACTTTCACATTGAGCATTACGCAGCGGCGCAAAGGGACTCGCCTGGCGGTATTGTTTTTCCAGAGTGCTGATGTGGCCTGCCAGTTGGTTGCCGTTTATTGTGCTCAAGCCTTTGAGCAGTTCAGTATGATCAATAAAAGCGACGCTACTTGGTTTAAAATTATGTGTTGTCAGGATCTCATCAATTTTTCCGGAAGCGGCTAAGGAGTGCTCAACTTTTGTTAACCCCAATGCCGTCGCTAATAGAGCCTGCTGGGTATAAGGCGTATTCAGGGTGGCGGTTAACAGGCCTTTATCTATGGCAATAATCAGCTCTATTTTTGCTGCATCGCTTTCATCCGTTAACGGGTAGGCACGGTAATTGAGCGACGCTAGTGTACCTTTGCGGTGCATAAATCCCGATGCAAGTTCGTTTTTATCCAGTAGATCCCAAACCGCCTGCGGGTTTTCTATTTCAATTTTTAAAACAGGCAGCAAACCTAGGGTATAGAAATAGCCGCGTAGCTGCTCCGGAAAACCAAATGTTTTGAGCAGCAGCTCAGGATCTTTTAAGCTATTTTGATAGGTGGTAAATATATTTAAGAAGAAATCAAGTTTCGGATTATTCTGCCTATATAAATCATCGAGCAGTTGTTGCTCTGAGCGGTTGGCCATCACCGGGGCTGAGGAGAGGTAATCCTTTAACGGGAAGGGCTCGAGTTGTCCGCTAAATATCGGAGTATCAGCGGGAACATAATCAAGGACATTATAAGCTGCTGAACTAGTTTTACTTTGCGACGGGGCAAACAGGTAAGCCCCAATACCGGCGGCTGCGATAGCTGCAATGATTAATAGTTTTTTCAAGTGACGCTCCTTGTAAATGGTATCTCTATGATAATTGCTCGCTTTTAGTGCTGTTTAATATAGCGCAAATCCTTTAAATTAAAGCCAAGCGAGATCTCTTTTTGTAGGCTAACCAGGCGTTTAGCTAATAGCGCATTCTGTTGCTGCTTCTGTACTTTGATAACCCGTTTATCCTGTTCCTCATCGGACTGCCTTAATATATTATCCAGAGTGGAAAACTGCTGCAGCAGGGCTAAAGCTCCCTTGGCGCCGATTCCCTCTACGCCTTTAATGGCACTGCTGGAAATACCGGTTAATGCCCAATAGTCACATAACTGCGCCGGTAACAATCCCATTTTATTTTTTACCCGCAGCGCATCGTTGTAACTATTCTGGAAGTAGTCATAAATAAGGGTGTGCGCATTGAGCAGCTGATAAAACCCCTTGTCGGTTGAAACAATAATGCATTTTTGCTGCTGTTGAGCCATCTTATCGGCAAGCGTGGCAATCAGATCATCGGCTTCATCGTCCTCAGTGACCAGAGAATCCACGCCGAGCTGCAAAAACAGATCCTGAATATTGCTTAAATCCTGTTTTAAAAAATCCGGGATGGGTTTACGCCCCTGTTTATAGCCAGGGTATAGCTGATGGCGCCAACTAGGGCTATGGCTGTCAAAAACAGCGATAACATGTGTGGGTTGATGCATATGTAACAATTTCTTTAGGGCATTGCCGGCCGTTGTCTGTGTCGCTTTAAGCGTTGCGGCTGTTTCACCATGTTGCTTCTCCTGCACCGCGTAGATACGGCGAATTAGGTTCATGGCATCAATAATAAGTAGAGTGGCAGTCATATTAACGGGAGTCTTATGATTAAGTGCTAGGATCTGTTTATCTTTAAATAAACAGACTCTAAAGGTAAAATACGCTGCTTAGTATAACGGCACAGGGTATCCATATTAAGTAATAACTTTATAACAAGGGATATAGGCCGATCCCGGTAATTTCATCCGCCCCTGTTCAATAAAGCTTTCTAATAACTGATCGACTTTCGCCATCAGTGCCGGCTCACCTTTAATCTCAAAGGGGCCCAGTTGTTCAATGGCTTTAATACCTTCATCTTTAACATTACCGCCAACAATACCAGAAAAAACACGACGTAAATTGGCCGCTAACTGTTCGCTCGGCTGTTCTCTATGCAGTGCCAGGGTGGACATGTTTTTATGATTCGGCAGAAAAGGCTGCTGAAAGGGCGGGTCAATTTTAAGCGTCCAGTTAAAGGAATAGGCGTCTCCAATTGCACGGCGATATTCAGTCACCTTAATCATTGATTTTTTAACTAACTGCGCCACCCGTGACGGATCATCAATAATTATCTGGTAGTATTGTTGCGCTTCTTCACCAAGTGTATCGCCAATAAACTGGTCGATTGCGTTAAAATAATCCGCACTTTCTTTCGGGCCGGTTAAAATAATGGCCAGCGGTTGGCGTTTATTTTCCGGGTGCATCATGATTCCGAGAATATACAATAACTCTTCTGCCGTGCCCGGTCCTCCCGGAAAAATAACAATGCTGTGAGCAATGCGCACAAATGCTTCCAGGCGCTTTTCAATATCGGGTAAAATAACTAACTCGTTGACAATGGGGTTGGGGGGTTCGGCGGCAATAATACCGGGTTCAGTGATGCCGATATAACGGCCTTTATGGACTCTTTGCTTGGCGTGACCGATTGCCGCGCCTTTCATCGGTCCTTCCATTGCTCCCGGACCGCAGCCGGTGCAGATATTGAGTTCCCGCAGTCCTAATTGACTGCCTACTTCACGGGTATAGGAATACTCATTCTCGTTAATGGCATGCCCGCCCCAGCAGACCACGACGCTTGGCTCTACGCCCGCTTGTAAAATATCGGCATTGCGTAAAATAGAAAAAATCAGACTGGTGATTTGGGTGCTGTCATTTTCATCTTTTTCCGGCAGGCGCAGTTGCGTATTAACATATAAAAGATCGCGTAACACAGCAAACAGGTGCTCCTGAATCCCTTTGATCAGCTCTCCGTCAATAAAGGCTTCTTCGGGCGGATGCTGCAGCTCAATTTTTATGCCTCTTTCCTGGCGCAGCACATTGATGGCAAATGTTTTATATTTTTCTAAAATCTCCTTACTGCTGTCGGTATGGCTGCCCGAATTAAGCACGGCCAGCGAGCAGTTACGAAGCAATTGATAGATATCACAGCTAGCGCTGTGCTTTAACTGATTAACTTCAAGTTGTGACAATAAAGCCATACTGCCAACGGGACTGATATGAGTGATCATCGCTCCTCCTTGAAGTCAATTAATAGAAGAATATCTCTTTGCTGTTCTCTTCTAAGCATAAGATAAAAGCTTGGAGTTTCCACCAGTATAAACAATAAGTTACTTTATTAGTTTCGATGGTTCGGCCAGTTAAATTTAAAGCCCGGGTGGCTGGTATTAATTTTGATAATGCCTTTATCTATAGCCCGCTGCCCTAATCGCCATAAGTCACCATTTAAAAAGGCCGGCTGTAAATTATCAATGGCATATAACTCCACCCAGCTGCTCTGCTGCTTTTGCTTTCTGATTTGGCTGGCTGCAAAGAGTGCCAGGCTGCTTAAATTTAATGTTTTACTCGGACTGAGCGCACGGCTGGCATTATTTAAAAATGGAAATGCGACAATACCGCAGGAGACGGTATTGGAGAGTTGCTGCTTGTTACAGAAAGAGGTGAAAAAGTCTTCGATGTTTTGCGCAAAATCGCCGGCACTTTTGTACTCTTTTTGTTCAGCAATAAATAAAATCTGGTTACCTCGAAACTGAAAAATATCAACCTTGCAGTTAAAATACATTTGCAGTTCTTCACCGAGCTTTCTTTCTATTTTCATTGCCCCATAGGTACCTAATAACTCATTGAGCTGCGATAAAAAGGGAATATTGAGCAACGCATAATACAGAGGTGAGCCATGGTAAGTATATTGAAAATGGTGACTGTCAACATATTGAAACGGCAACTTAGTACGCGGGTGAAAGGCCAGACGCTGCTGTGCATCCTGATGGGCATTATTAAGTTTTTTATTACGTTTCAGGGTATAAAAAAACAGCAGGCTGATCAGTATCAGTAAACTTATTGAGCTATAGGCGAGCATTTGATAACGCTCGGCGGTTTTTTGTAATTGCGTATTTTTTACCTGTAGCTGTTTTTGTTGCTGTGTATTTTCAAACAGTTGCAGCTGCTCGCTAATCTGCAACTGTTGCAGCTCAAAGAAGTATTCTTTAATGCGGTTTTGCAGGGCATGAAAGTTTTTGAAATGCAGATTGGCCTGTTGATGATTACCTGTTAATTCATAACTTAAGGCCAACATTTCAAATGCCTGTGCCCGCAGGGAAAGATAGTTGTTTTCGGAAAGCTGTAATACTTTTTCCAGTTGTAAAATAGCCAGCGCGGAATCATTCTTCATAATATTTAATTTTGCCAGCAGGAGTAAGCTTTCTATCTGATAACGGGGTTTATTTAACCGGGTAAAATGAAAGCGCGCATTTTGCAGATACTTTTGCGCCAGTTGTAAATGATTGCTCTGTTCATCTTTGCTGTTGAGGTAGCTGTGCCCCAGCTCCAGATAAAGGTGCGCCAGCAGAGTCGTGTTTTTATTAATCTGAATTAATTCCAAGGCATTAAACAGGTATATAAGGGACTGATTATTCTCGTTGTTTTGACGTTTTAAAATAGCGTGCTGAATCAGGCTGGCTGCTTGCTTGCTGGTGTTCGCCGTACTCTGATAAAGCTCTACCTGCTGACTGGAAAAGTTCAGTGCGGTTTGAAAACGATGTTTCTTTTGATAAACATCGGCCAGCGCTCTTTTGACCTGGCCGCTGAGTTTGATTAAGCTGTGTTTATCAGCCAGCGTATTGGCCGTTAGAAAAGAAGAGATTGATAATTGCGGTTGATTAATGTGTTCGTAATAGAGGCCGTGATAATAATTTAACCAGGCATACAGCTCTTTATGGTACTTTTTTCTTATCAGCTCCTGTGCTGTCTCTAAAGCAGTATAGGCGTCGCGATAGCGGTTTATCTGCAGGCTCAGATGAGCGATCGTTAATTGCAGGATAACGGCCTGGGTAGGCGATGCCATGGTGGTTTTTTGTGCGGCCTGATAGAGCATTTCCAATAACAGCTGATTAGTTAATTGCCGGCGCTCCTCCTCGGGAAGCTCTAAGGCGATGATATTTAATGTGGTTATCTGCTCAGCGGAGGCTGTGTTTTGTTTTAATAGCGGCTGCAATAAGCTTAAGGTGTTTGCGTAATCTTCAATCTGCGCATAGCAGAATGCCTGCAGATGAGTGGCTGAAGCATACACTCGCCTTGCTTTTTTTTCTTCTTCAGAGCCTGGTGCAAAGCCGCCGGCTAAGCCTTTTTGCAGCATATACTGGCCGACACTGTCAATGCAGCTAAGCGGATCCTTATTCCGCGATTGATAAGCGCTTTGCAGCGCTGCCGGCAGCTTGATATCGAGCAATACCAGTGCCGTAGCGGTGTGACTGAGCGGCAATAAAACCACCAGGCAGAGGGTGCGCAGCAATAAGCCAGTATATTTCATAAGCGCTCTGTTTTACTGGCGCAGCAGACGAGTATTATTATAAGGGGCCTGGTTACTTGTCGCCCGTAGCGGGTTAATATCTAAACCGCCGCGCCGCGTATAACGGGCGTATACAGAAAGCGACTCCAGTTGCGCAAATTTCATAATATCGCAGTAGATGCGCTCAACACACTGTTCATGAAATTCATTATGCTGGCGGAAAGAGATTAAATAGCGCAGCAGTTTTTCTCTGTTGAGTTTGTTTCCCGTGTAGCTGATGGCAACACTTGCCCAGTCCGGTTGACTGGTGATTAAACAGTTGGATTTTAACAGATGTGAATACAGGGTTTCAGTGACTCTTTCTTCACTGCTGATATCCTGCAGCAGCTCAGGAGTCAGCTGGTAGTTATCTATTTCAATATCTAAATCATCCAGGCATATTCCCTGAAAGGTGCCCAGCTTATCGCTAAACTTATCTAAATTGCTATTCAGTTCAACACTGACCTGTTTATCGGCACATTGCGAAAGATCCCTGCTTAATACTTTCTGCACTTCAGCTAAAGAGTCAAATTTAGTCTGGTTAAAGCTGTTTAAATACAGTTTAAATGATTTCGATTCAATTAAATTAGTGCTGTCAACAGGCACTTTAACCACCCCGGTTGCAACAACAGGTTTACCTTTGCTGTTTAACCAGGAAAGTTCGTACAGGTTCCATAGATCAAAGCCGACAAAGGGCAGGTTATCGTCACTGAGTTGTAACTCATCGCGGTTGAGACTGCGTGGCACGCCCTGCAACAAGCTGGCATCGTAGCTGCTTTTATATTCACTGGTTTTACCCAGTGTAAGGTTTTGCAGGACTGAATTTTCTTTATAGGGTGATTGGTCGGTCATATTTATCAGCTTTTATATTTTTTAACAAAGAGATCTGTACAATGTCTCTATTGTAACTAATTCATAGAAAAGTTCGAGCAATGAATAATAAAACCCAAACACAACTCTTTGCCCTTTTTCAGCGTCAGCAGGCACTGTGGCAAAAGCACAAGCACTCCTTACCCATGCAGGTCTTTGATCCTGATTGGCTTTCACCTTGTCAGGTGGGGCCGGTGCAGGATGGAAAGATAGCGTGGCAGGCGGTCAAACGCGAAGCGGCGGTTGATCTGAGTAATATTGAGCAGGCTCTAGAGATACAACTTCATCCAAGCATTGTCGATTTTTTCTGCACGGCTTATGCCGACTGTTTGCCCTGTCTGTTTGCAGAGCATCCTATCGATCTGATTCAGTGTTGGAATGAGGATGACTTTAAGCAGCTGCAGGAGAATATGATTGCCCACTTTATGATGCAGAAGCGCTTAAAGCAACCCGCTTCCATGTTTATTGCCAGCTGCAGTGATGAGATGCAGATCATCTCTATCTTAAATGAAACCGGGCAGGTGCAGCTGGAAACCCTGGGCAAGGGGCAGGAAGCTATTCTCGCTGACAACCTGGCTGATTTTTTAGCCATGCTTGAGCCGGTGATTGCGGAATAAGTTCCCGTATTGTCGCGGGAACTCAGATTCACTAGTACCTTGACTCATTAATTATGATTGATTGAGTTAAGTCATTGTTCAGTAACTTACTACAATTGGGGCCGCGGCTTCAGCCGCGCTGTAATATACTGCTCGTTTTCTATATAGCTCGGCTAAAGCCCTGACTCTTATACACAAGTCAGCCTTCGCTATATGAAAGTGTAATATAGAATATACGAGAGTCATTTTAACTCCTCGGTTGTATTCCGC
>JBFGZH010000114.1:0-7695 GCA_041586895.1 Psychromonas sp.
AGCCGTCTAAGATAGAGAAGCAAAATATGAAGACAGGGCTTGAGCGAACTAAGCTCAGTGAGCCCTGTTTTTAGCCGCACTATCGCGCTATATAATGCAGCTTGTTTTTGGCTTGTTGATAGCTAGGCTAAAGCCTGATAAATCCTCACTGTTTTTGCGCCGCCATTACCGCCTCTGCTGCTGCACTCGGGGCCTCGGCTTGAGCCGAGCAAAGTAAAACTAATAGTTACGCACATGGCAATTCATTGCTTCTGGCGAATATAGCTGTGAAATAGGTTTACTTGAGTAAAATCTATCAGTACCTTATTTAGGGGCTGTTGACCTTTCGAGTACGAATTTTGTTCAAGCTAAAAGCATTCTGAGCAACGCAGCGCAGGATGCTTTTAGGTGAACCCGTAGGGCAGCATTTGTGCGCACTTTTTACTGCGTTATCGCCTGCTTATGTAGAATAACTACACTACACAGGCTCTGCCTTGTATAAAGCACGAACAAATTGCTGCAAAAATGCACGCGAAAGGTTAATAGACCCTAACACTTTTGCACAGCCAACTAAGAATCCTCATTGATGATAAAACTCACTTTTTTCCAAGATGCCATCCACCGAAAAATTTTTGCCATCGCAGTGCCTATGATGCTCTCTAATATCAGCGTGCCGCTGCTCGGGCTGGTCGATACCGCGGTTATCGGCCATCTGCCGGAGTCCTATTATCTGGCGGGCGTGGCCGTTGGCTCTATGGTGATCAGCCTGCTCTTTTTTGTGCTGGTATTTCTGCGCATGTCGACCACAGGTCTGGTTGCCCAGGCTTATGGTGGCAATGATTTTCAGCAGACATTACGCCTGCTGGCGCAATCCATGCTGCTGGCGTTGTGCCTGGGATTGCTGTTAATTGTGCTGCAGAGCCCGATCACACACCTGGCTTTTCAGTTTGTCGATGGCAGTGAGCAGGTCATCTTCTATGCGCAGCAGTACTTTGCCATTCGCATCTGGAGTGCGCCGGCTGCTTTGCTGAATATGGTGCTGCTTGGCTGGTTACTGGGTATGCAGAATGGCAAAGCGCCGATGTTTCTGCTGATTGTCAGTAATCTGGTCAATATCTTTTTGAGTATGCTGTTTGTGGTGGTGTTTAAATGGGGAGTGGCCGGTGTCGCCTGGGCTTCCCTGGCGTCGGATTATATTGCGCTCTTGTGCGGTATCGCGATCGTCTTGCGCATGAGCAAACCCTTTCGGCAAACGACAGAGTTATCGCAACTGCTTAAGCAGGTCCTCGACCTGCACGCTTTAAAACGCTTTCTGGCGCTCAACCGTGATATTTTTATCCGTACGCTATGCATACAGGTGACGTTTGCCTTTATGACGCTGCAGGGCGTCAAGTTGGGCGATGATATTGTCTCGGCAAACTCAGTACTGATGCATTTTTTATTGCTGATCTCCTTCTCTATGGACGGCCTTGCCTATGCGGTGGAAGCCTTAGTGGGTAAAAGCATCGGCCGCCGTGATCTCAGCCATTTAAAAAAGAGTATTTATAGCACCCTGTTTTGGGCCCTGGTTTTCAGCCTGATTCAGCTGCTGCTGTTTTATTGCTACGGCTCATGGATTATTAGCCAGATTACCTCGATCAGCAGCGTGCAGACGCAGGCTAATCACTATCTGCCATGGCTAATCTTAATTCCGTTAACTTCTATGCTTGGTTTTGTGTTTGACGGGGTCTTTATCGGCATGACGCGGGCCAAAGAGATGCGCAACAGCATGCTGTTTTCGCTGTGCGCTGTCTATTTTCCTGTCTGGCTGCTCTTTGCCGAGCAGGGCAATCATGCCCTGTGGATGGCGATGAATGCCTTTATGCTCGCGCGTGGATTGAGTTTGTTGTGGATTTATGCACAGCTCAACCGCCAGGGAAAATTAATCCTGCAGTGATTTTGTCCAGAAATAAGCGTTGCCGAATTCAGGATCGAGCTGATAGTCAGCAAATCCGAGTTTGGCATAGGCCTTTTTGGCAACCTCATTGCCCTCCAGCACCTCGAGGGTGATTTTGCAGCATTGCCGTGCTTTGGCTATCTTTTCAATTTCCGCAAACAATAAAGCACTGACCCCCTGACCACGAAAATCTTTAAACACCACCACATCATGGACATTTAATAACGGCTTGCAGGCAAAAGTGGAAAAGCCTTCGATGGCGGTTAATAAGCCGGCGGGCTGTTTATTGTTAAAGGCCAAGACGATAAATACGTCCTGCCGGGCCAATAAGGAGTCAACCAGATTCTGCTTGGCAAAATCAGAGAGATCTTCAGCTCCGCCCATAGGATCTGTGGCGTAATGTGACATCAGCGTCAAATAAGCCTGTGCGTGTTCGGCTTGTGTTAAATCAGCCTGGATAATTTCAAACATTGTTAGGATCTCTTTATCTTTGTTATTTGTGCCTGCTAGCGACTATTTATCTGCTCAGCAAGGCAGAAGTTATGCCGTGTCCTATTCTATACTAAGAGCGACAACGCGGTTGAGTATAAAAATAGGCTCCTCCTAATAATTATTTTTTCTTTATATTATCATTGCAGAGAAAATTAGGTTAGACTTCTAGATGTCCAAACGTCTTTTATATGGAGCCTTACTATGCCTATTCGTATTCCTGATTCACTGCCAGCAGCGAGTATTTTAAAGTCTGAAAATATCTTTACTATGTCAGAGTCGCGCGCCAGCCATCAGAATATTCGTCCTTTGCGGGTATTAATCTTGAATTTAATGCCGAAGAAAATTGAAACGGAAACGCAATTGATGCGTCTGCTTTCTAATACCCCTCTGCAGGTGAATGTTGAACTGTTGCGAGTCGATGCGCGGGCCTCGAAAAATACACCCCAGGAGCATCTGGATAAATTTTATGGTGATTTTGAGCGGGTTAAAAGTCAAAAGTGGGATGGATTTATTATTACCGGGGCACCACTGGGCACTATTCCTTTTGAAGATGTTTATTACTGGGATAAATTTACTGAAATCGTCGAGTGGTCTCGCCACAATGTAACTTCAACGCTGTTTTTATGCTGGGCCGCACAGGCGGCTTTTAAATATTTATACGGTATCGACAAAGTGACGCGCAAAAAGAAACTTTCCGGCATCTATCTGCATACCACGCATCATCATCATCACCCGCTAGTGCGCGGCTTTGACGATCAATTTTGGGCTCCCTTATCGCGTTTTGCCGAGCTGGATTCAGAGCATATACTGGAAAATAGTGACTTAACCATTTTTGCCGATGCGCCTGATGCCGGGGTTTACCTGGCTGCCAGCCCGGATTGCCGTCAGGTCTTTATCAGCGGGCATCCTGAATATGATGCCGATACGCTGCATAATGAGTACCTGCGGGATCTGCATGAGGGCCTGGAGCCGGCACTGCCGGTAAACTATTACCCCAATGATGATGCCAAGGAAACTCCGCGTGCCACCTGGCGCAGTCACGGTAATCTGTTATACAGCAACTGGTTGAATTATTGTGTTTATCAGGTTACACCCTATGATTTATCCGAGCTCAAATAAAAGTGTGACAGAGTTAATGAAACAACTTATTGGGCTGGTTTTATTACAGCGAATACGTATACTCAGTAATGTGAAAGGAAGCAAATACAAGCAACAAGGCGACCTTTTTATTAGCGACATTGGCTGTTCAGGATGAACAAATAAAGGGCTTTATTTTGCCAGAGAGTGGCTTAGCCAAGTGGGCTTGTTTGTTGTCAATCTTAAAAAAACTAAGGGGGATAAATTATTACTTCAGCTCAGTTTTTACTAAGATCAGTACCGAACCAGGAGTTACTCGAGTAACCCGGTGCCTTGCGGCGACACGGAAAAGATCTTGTTATTTCAGGCTGTTAAATATTAAACAACGGTTTTTTAGTAGCAGAGGAGATTAACATTAAGTATTTTCTTTTTCACTTGTTCCGGTTTATTAAAAGCGTTGATAAATTTTAGGAGTGTGCGTTTTACAAGCAACTCATTGCCGAACTGGCGTGTTATTCACCTCTTTTTTTAGCGGGATAGTCGATCATAGCATAAACATATTTGAGCTTTAGGGTCAGTGTTAGGTTTTTAATCGAGCAATCTGCCCAAAAGTGAAACATATTGTTTAATATGATGACATGACAATGTTCTTTATAAGCGAAAACGAGCTCTCTGCAGCTCGTTTTTTTATCACTTCTGATACTGCAACTATCAATTTCTTCATTATTTATAACAAAATATTTCAAGCAGGCGGTGTTTTTAGCGCGTCGCTGTAGCATGCTTTTATGCTAATATTCCCGTTTAAATTACTTCATTACAGAATCAGCAGGGAATACTATGTCAGTCAGTGATCGTAGCGCACTTATTAAAACGCAATTAGAAAAACATATCCTCCTTATTGATGGTGCCATGGGGACCATGATTCAGGCTCATAAGTTTCAAGAGGAAGATTTTCGTGGAGAACGTTTTGCTGACTGGTCCTGTGATCTGCAGGGCAATAATGACCTTCTGGTGCTGACCCAGCCGAAAGCAATTATGGATATTCATAAGGAGTATCTCGATGCCGGCGCCGATATTATTGAAACCAATACCTTTAACGCCACGACCATTGCCATGGCCGATTATGAGATGCAGTCCTTATCAGCGGAAATCAACCGCGAAGGAGCGCGTTTAGCGCGTCTGGCAGCGGATCAGAAAAGCGCAGAAACACCGGATCGGCCACGCTTTGTTGCCGGAGTCTTAGGTCCGACCAACCGTACCTGTTCAATCTCTCCCGATGTCAATGATCCGGCCTTTCGTAATGTCAGCTTTGATGAACTAGTGGTCGCCTACACAGAATCAACGCACGCCTTGATTGAAGGCGGTTGTGATCTGATTCTAATTGAAACGATTTTTGACACTCTAAATGCCAAAGCGGCCGCTTTTGCCGTCAGTGGTGTCTTTGATGAGCTCGGCTATGAGCTGCCGGTGATGATCTCAGGTACTATTACCGATGCCTCGGGACGTACCCTTTCCGGACAGACCACCGAAGCTTTTTATAACTCATTACGTCATGTTAAGCCGATCTCCTTCGGCTTAAACTGTGCTCTGGGTCCTGATGAACTGCGTCAATATGTGCAGGAGTTATCGCGTATTTCAGAAAGCTATGTGTCGGTACATCCTAATGCCGGTTTGCCCAATGCCTTTGGTGAGTATGATCTGGAAGCCGATGAGATGGCGGAGCATATTAAAGAGTGGGCAGAGAGCGGTTTTGTTAATCTGGTCGGCGGCTGTTGTGGTACCACGCCGGCGCATATTAAAGCGATGGCCGATGCGGTGGCCGATATCAAACCTCGTGCCTTACCTGAGATTGAAGTCGCCTGTCGCTTAAGCGGTTTGGAAGCATTGACCATCAGCAAAGATTCACTGTTTCAGAATGTCGGTGAGCGTACTAATGTGACCGGATCGGCACGCTTTAAACGTTTGATTATAGATGAATTATATGATGAAGCACTGGAAGTGGCGCGTCATCAGGTAGAAGCCGGCGCCGATATTATCGATATTAATATGGATGAAGCTATGCTTGATTCATTACATGCGATGCAGCACTTTCTTAATCTCTGTGCCTCTGAACCGGATATCTCCAAAGTTCCTATTATGATCGACTCCTCAAAATGGGAGATTCTCGAAGCAGGCCTTAAATGCGTACAGGGTAAAGGTATTGTTAACTCGATCAGCATGAAAGAGGGCGTGGATAACTTTATTGCCCAGGCGAAATTAATTCGCCGCTATGGTTTTGCGGTGATAGTGATGGCCTTTGATGAACAAGGGCAGGCGGATACCCGTGAGCGTAAGTTTGAAATCTGTAAGCGCAGCTACGATATTCTGGTTAATGAGGTTGGCTTTCCGCCGGAAGATATTATTTTTGACCCGAATATCTTTGCCGTCGCTACAGGTATTGCCGAGCATAATAACTATGCGGTTGATTTTATTGAGGCGGTGAAAGATATTAAAGAAAACCTGCCGCATGCCATGGTTTCCGGCGGTGTTTCCAACGTGTCCTTCTCTTTCCGCGGTAATAATCCGGTGCGTGAAGCTATTCATGCGGTCTTCCTCTATTACTGTTTTAAAAACGGTATGGATATGGGGATTGTCAATGCCGCGCAGCTGGCGATTTATGACGATATTCCGCAGGAATTAAAGGATGCGGTGGAAGCCGTGGTCCTCAACACCAGCCCCGATGCCACCGATGCGCTTTTGGATATTGCCGAAAAGTATCGCGATTCCGGCACGGAAAAGGTCGATGACGGTAAAGCCCTGGAGTGGCGTAATCTGCCGGTTAACGAGCGGATTGCCCACGCGCTGGTAAAAGGGATCACCGAGTTTATTGAAGAAGATACCGAGCAGGCGCGGGCCAATGCCGAGACCCCGATTGAGGTGATTGAAGGACCGCTGATGGATGGCATGAATATCGTCGGAGACCTCTTTGGTGCAGGTAAGATGTTTTTGCCGCAGGTGGTAAAATCGGCGCGGGTTATGAAGCAGGCGGTGGCCTACTTGAACCCTTATATCGAAGCCTCGAAACAGGCCGGCGAAACCAACGGCAAGATAGTACTGGCGACGGTAAAAGGCGATGTCCATGATATCGGCAAAAACATTGTCGGGGTGATTCTGCAGTGCAATAACTATGAAATTATCGACCTTGGCGTGATGGTGCCCTGTGAAACTATTATTAAAACCGCCATTGCCGAAAAGGCCGATATGATAGGTTTATCCGGCCTGATCACTCCCTCGTTAGATGAGATGGTTTATGTGGCCAAAGAGATGCAGCGCCAGGGGCTGCAACTGCCGCTGTTAATTGGCGGAGCTACCACCTCAAAAGCCCACACCGCGGTTAAAATTGAACAGAATTATGATGAGCCTGTGGTCTATGTTTCCAATGCTTCGCGGGCGGTTGGGGTTTGTCAGCAGCTGTTAAGTGCTAAAAGCAAAGCGGGATTTGTGGAAAAACTGACCCTTGATTATCAGCGCGTGCGTGAGCAGCATGCCAATAAGCGTCCGCGTACTGCGCCGGTTTCTCTGCAGCGTGCACGCAGTAATGCCGCTAAAATTGACTGGGTAAACTATCAGCCGCCTGTACCTAAGCAGCTGGGAGTGCGCGTCATTAAAAATATGGCGATTGCGACGCTGCGTGACTACATTGACTGGACGCCTTTCTTTATGACCTGGGGGCTGGCCGGTAAATATCCGCGTATTCTTGAAGATAAAGTGGTCGGTGAGGAAGCCACCCGTTTATATCATGATGCCCTGAAAATGCTGGATACTATTGAAGCGCAAGGGGAAATTTCCGCCAGTGGTATGGTCGGTATCTTCCCGGCGAACAGTATTGGTGATGATATTGAAATTTATAGTGATGAATCGCGCAGTGAAATTCTGCAGGTGAGCCATCAGCTGCGTCAGCAGACGGAAAAGAAAGCCCCCTTTGTCAATCACTGTCTGGCCGATTATATTGCGCCAAAATCATCCGGTGTGGCGGATTATATTGGCTGCTTTGCCGTCACCGGCGGTATTGGCGAGCGCGAGATTGCGCAGCGTTATAAAGACAACCACGATGATTATAATGCGATTTTAGTGCAGGCCGTCTGTGATCGCCTGGCCGAAGCCTTTGCTGAATATCTGCATCAGCAGACGCGTAAAGAGTACTGGGGATTTGCCGCGGATGAAACCTTAAC
>JBFGZH010000115.1:0-7548 GCA_041586895.1 Psychromonas sp.
CTATGGTGACTTTTCGATTTATGAACAGGATCGCATCATGTCCGTTATTGAGCAGAAAATATTACCGCTCAGTGACGAAATTGCGACGCTTTATCTGAAAAGCGGCGATCCAAACGGCGAACTTATCGGCAATATGCGCATTAACTTAAAGGAGTGGCAGCAGCGGCGCAGTGCTGATCTGATCATTGCCGATATACAGCAGCGCACCAGCGATTTAGCGGGGCTGGAAATTGAACTGAAAAAAGATCAGGCCGGCCCGCCGGCGGGTAAAGATCTGCAGATTGAAATTGGCTCGCGTTTTCCTGAGCTGTTAGCGGCCGCTGCCGATAAACTATCTCGCCAGTTGCAAGGTAAACCTTATTTTATCAATATCGAAGATGATGGCGAAAAACCCGGTGTGGAGTGGCAGTTTAAAATAAACAGGGCGGATGCCGCCCGTTATGGTGCCGATGCGACATTGCTGGGCAGCACCGTACAGTTTTTAACAAACGGCTTAATGTTAGGTACTTACCGTCCGGATGATGTTGATGATGAGTTGGATATTCGGGTCCGCTTTGCAGAAAAAGAGCGCACCTTAAGTAAACTTTCTGCGTTGCGTATACAAACCGCAGCGGGTCAGATACCGGTCAGCTATTTTGTTGACCTGACAGCTGCCGCGAAACAATCATCGATAAAAAAAGTCGATGGGCGAATAGTGATGACGGTCAGTGCGGATATCGCCGCGGGTTATAATTTAAGCTTAATTCTGCCGCAACTGGAAAAAGAATTGTCGAACCTGAGCCTGGATCCGCGTGTCTCTATCAAGCTGCGCGGAGAGAATGAAGATCAGCTGGAAGCGGCAAGTTTTTTAAAAACGGCTTTTGTGGTGGCACTGGCTATTATGGCCGTGATTCTGGTACTGCAGTTTAACTCTTTTTATCAGGCTTTTCTGATTTTAAGCGCGGTTCTTTTTTCCACCAGTGGTGTCTTTATCGGGCTTTTTATCAGTCAGAGTGCTTTTGGTATTATCATGTCCGGGATCGGTGTTATTGCGTTGGCCGGGATTGTCGTAAATAACAATATTGTCCTGATTGATACTTACAATGTTTTAAAAGGTCAGGGATTAAATAGCCATGATGCGATATTAACAACAGGGGCACAACGTATTCGCCCGGTGTTGATGACCACTGTGACCACTATTTTCGGGTTAATGCCGATGGTTTTAAAAGTCAATATTGATTTTTTTGAACGCAGTATCGAATTTGGAGCACCTTCAACACAATGGTGGGCACAGTTGGCGACCGCTATTGCCGGTGGCTTGGCCTTTGCTACGCTGCTGACACTGATTTTGACGCCTTGCTTACTGATGCTAGGGGCCAACAGTGCCACCTGGTGCAAGCGGGTAATAATGGACAAAATTAGGCACTGAGGGGATTGCTATCAGCTGAGTTACTCTTTACTATTCGCCCTTTTTTAAATTTGAGTAATACAATCATGCTGCAAAGTTTTATCTATATTTTCGATATGATAGGCACTATCTCCTGTGCCATATCAGGCGTGCTGGTGGCGACCCGCTTAAGGATGGATCCTTTTGGCATTATTGTACTTGCCGGAGTGACTGCTATTGGCGGCGGCTCAGTACGTGATATATTGATGGGCGCCACGCCGGTTTTCTGGATCAACGATAACACTTATATCTATGTTATCCTTCTCACCGTATTAATCTCTGTTCTCTGGCTGCAGCACATTCATCGTCTTTCTGTTTTTTTATTGCCGGTGATCGATGCTTTTGGCCTGGCCACTTTTACTATTGTCGGCACACAAAAGGCGCTGGCATTGGGTTTTAGCGGCCTGGTTGCTATTGTTATGGGCTGTGTGACCGGAGTGGTCGGCGGCATGATACGGGATCTGTTAAGCAGCCAGACCCCCTTTGTGCTGCAAAAAGAGATCTATGCGAGCGCCTCTATTTTAGGAGGTACTTTGTATGTACTGTGCACCTACTTTAGCTTGGAAAGCGTGATAGCAATGGCCATTGCCATGTCAGGGACGCTGTTATTACGTTTAGCAGCCATCTACTGGAAGCTGTCTCTGCCAATCTTTAATGCTCAAAAATAATACTAGCGATAGTTTAATTGCAGCCATGTAAGCAGATGTTATTTCACACATAAGTTGCTTACAAGCTTGCTTCGGCAAGCCCTGTGAAATTATCTGCATCCGCCTGCTGCGTTTCCAGAGCCTGTGCTGCCATGCTTGCCGTGTTGGCCTGGCAAATCGACTAAACAGAACTAAAATTACTATTTGTGACCTATATTTAAATTTAATGATCGGTTTTCCTTCGATCTTTTTACTGTGATGCTATTCAATGCACTGGGTCTTAGACTGATTGATAAGCACTCTCAAGTCGGTTTGCATAGTTGGAGATGTTTATGTTTGTAGTTTCCGCAGGAAATCCCGATAAACTAGGTGTTACTCTAACTGAAAAAGGGGCAAACTTCTGTGTTTATGGTCGCCTTGCCAAATCTGTGCAGCTGCTTTTTTTTGACCATAGAGACGCTCCTCAACCCTGCCATATTATTCATTTATCGGATGTAGAAAACAGAACCGCTTATTACTGGCATGTTTTTGTTGAAGGGGTTAAGGCCGGGCAGCTTTATGGTTTTCGTGTCGATGGTCCTTACCGCGATTTGGATGGCCTTAAATTCTATCCGCAAAAGGTGTTATTAGATCCCTATGGATTACTGGTGGCGCGCGGCGCCAATTTTTCCCGGGAAGCCGCTTTGGGCGATGGTCCTAATGTTGATAAATGCTTGAAAAGTGTGGTCGTGGATATCGATAATTATGATTGGCAAGGGGATTGCCATCCGCGTCATACTTTTGCAAAAACCATCATTTATGAAATGCATGTCGGTGGTTTTACACGTCATCCCAATTCCGGGATCAGTGCAGATAAGCGCGGCACCTATGCCGGCATTATAGAAAAAATACCTTATCTGCAGGAGTTGGGCATCACCGCGGTTGAATTGATGCCGGTTTATCAGTTTGATCCCAGTGAGCACCATGCCGGGCTGGTTAATTACTGGGGCTATAGTCCCTTATCGCTGTTTTCCGTGCACCGTGAATACAGCTCGGATCAATCTTTATTTGGCCCGATCAATGAGTTTCGCGATATGGTCAAAGCCTTACACGCTGCCGATATCGAAGTTATTTTAGATGTGGTATATAACCATACCGCAGAAGGCAGTGAAACGGGACCCACCTATTCACTGCGAGGTTTTGACAGTTGTGATTATTATATTCTCTCTGCAGACCGGCGGCACTATATGAACTTCAGTGGCTGTGGTAATACGCTTAACGGAACGCATTCTGTTGTCCGGCGCATGATTATTGACAGTCTGCATTTTTGGGTTGAAAAAATGCATATCGATGGTTTCCGTTTTGATTTGGCTGCCATTCTATCCCGCGATGAAGCGGGCTTGCCGATGCCCAGCCCGCCGACACTGTGGAGTATTGATACCGATCCTACCCTTTCCCCAGTCAAGCTGATCGCAGAAGCCTGGGATGCAGGAGGCCTTTACCAAGTTGGCAGTCTCGCTGGACAGCGCTGGCGTGAATGGAACGGGCATTTTCGTGATGATGTGCGCCGCTTTGTCAAAGGCGACCCGGGTATGATAGGTAAATTTGTCTCGCGTTTAATAGGCAGCCCGGATATTTACGGGGATCGCAGCCTGGAGCCGGCTAAATCGGTTAATTTTGTCACCTGTCACGACGGCTTTACCCTGGCCGATTTAGTCAGTTATAACCATAAGCATAATATGGCCAATGGCGAAAATAACCGTGATGGTTGTGATCATAATTTCAGCTGGAATCATGGTGTCGAGGGAGAAACCTCCGATCCGCAAATATTGCGCCTGCGCAAACAACAGATGAAAAACATGATGGTTATCAACTTACTCTCATTGGGTACCCCCATGATTTTAATGGGTGATGAAATAGCGCGCAGCCAAAAAGGCAATAACAATGGTTATTGTCAGGACAATCGTGACTTCTGGTTTGACTGGCAGGGAGTTAAGCAGCATCAAGATCTGTTGCGTTTCACTAAGGGGCTGATTAAGCAGCGCCCCGTGCTTGAGCTGGTCTGTTTTGATGATAGCTTTCGCCACTCTCTACACGATGTGATTGCCCATGCGGAGATCAGCTGGCACGGTACTGAGCTCAATAAGCCGAATTGGGGGGATGGCTCGCATGCCATTGCTCTGGAAAGTCAGCATCCGCATTGCGACATTGTTACCTATGTGATTTTTAATGCTTTCTGGGAAGCACTACATTTTGCATTGCCTGCGTCCCCGAGTGGAAAGTGGCAGCGTGTTATTGATACCGCGCTAACCGGGGGAAAAGATATTTATCTCGAGGGAGATAAAAAGTGCTGGGTTCGACAGCGCAGCTACTTAGCCGCACCGCGTTCAGTGGTTATTTTGGTTGGCTAAAGGCTCAGTGGTTGATAAAATACGGCTGCTCTACCTGCAAATACTGATGCAAAAGCTAATTTCTTTTCTGCTCAGGCAAAAGTAAAGCCTTGTCTGTCAGCAAGTGGTCATTGCCAAGACTGCCCTTTATCTTTATGCCTGCGTTTTTGGCTTAGCCACAAGTCAATGTATTGACTTGTGGAGCGACAGGTAGATTTAACTCCCGACAATGCTATTTTTTGAAACAGGTAAATAAATGGAAGTTGTACAAGACTCAAAGCAGCTCGTTAATTGGTTCCGCAGCTCTGCTCCTTATATCAATGCTCACCGTAACAAAACATTTGTTTTAATGATCGGCGGGGAAGCATTAGAGACCGATGATTTTCAGCATATTATCAATGATATTGCGCTGTTAAACAGTTTGGGGGTGAAGCTGGTATTAGTACATGGTGTTCGTCCGCAAATCCAAAAACAACTTGATTTTCATGGGCATAGCAGTAAGTTTCACAATAATCTGCGTATTACCGATGATAAAAGTTTAGCCTTGATTAAACAGGCGGTGGGTGCGGTGCAGATTGAGCTGCAGGCGCGCCTGTCGATGGGGCTGGCTAATTCGCCGATGCAGGGCGCAAGTATCCATACCGTGATTAGCAATGTCGTGACTGCGCAGCCGATTGGCGTTAAAGACGGTATCGATTTTTGTCATGCCGGCAAGGTTAGAAAAATAGATGTTGAGGGGATCAAAAAGCAACTGGCATCAGGCGCTATTCCGGTTATTTCTCCACTGGGTTATTCGGTCACCGGTGAGGTGTTTAATCTCCTTGCCGAAGAAGTGGCAACACAAGTTGCGATCGCTTTGACCGCTGATAAATTAATCGGTTTTTGCTCTAATGAAGGCGTTTTAGATGAGCAGGGGCGGGTGATTTCCGAGCTGTTACCTGAGCAGGCGCAGCATCATATCGACTTAATGGAACAAGAGTCGGATCAGGCTTCAGATACTCTGCAGTTTTTACGTGCGGCCGTGGCTGCCTGTAAAGCAGGAGTGACGCGCAGTCATCTGATCAGTTATTATCAGGATGGCGCGCTGTTAAAAGAGTTATTTACCCGCGATGGTGTCGGTTCGCAGATTGTCAAAGAAAGTTATGAACGTATTCGCACCGCGACGATTGACGATATCGGCGGCTTATTAGAGCTGATTGAGCCACTGGAAAAGCAGGGAATTCTCGTAAAGCGTTCCCGTGAATTATTAGAAAATGAAATTGAGCATTTTCAAATTGTCGAACGGGACGGTATGGTGATTGGTTGTGCTGCACTTTATCCTTTTCAAGATGAAAAAATGGGCGAGCTGGCCTGCCTGGTGAGTCATCCTAAATACCGTCGTTCCGCGCGTGCCGATAATTTAGTGGTGCATATAGAGCGCAAGGCAAGAGAGTTAGGTTTAGAGGCTATTTTTGTTTTAACCACGCAAAGTATTCATTGGTTTAGAGAGCGTGGTTTCCGCTTTGCCGAGATCAGTGAGTTACCGGCCGCTAAAAAAGAGCTCTATAACTTAAAACGTAACTCTAAGGTGTTAATTCGTAAAATTCTCTAGGCAGTTTGCCCAGTTGATACAAAAAAGCCCGTTTACAACGGGCTTTTAGCATCTACTGTGACTAATGGTTACATTCACCGTCAAGGGGCTCACCGTAGAGGTAAAGACTGTGGTCGGTCAGTTTAAGGCCATATTTTTCGGCAATGAGCTTTTGTTGTTGTTCAATTATATCATCAGTAAATTCAATGACTTTTCCGCATTTCAAGCAGACAAGGTGATCGTGATGATGCTGATTGGCTAGCTCAAATACCGATTTACCGCCCTCAAAATGATGACGAATGACAATGCCGGCCTCATGAAATTGATTTAATACGCGATAAACCGTTGCCAGGCCGACCTCGTCGCCTTGCTCGATTAATTTTTTATAAAGCTCTTCAGCACTAATATGTTTATTTTTAAGTGGCTGTAGTAGACGTAAAATCTTTACGCGCGGCGAAGTTACCTTTAATCCGGCTTCTTTTAATTCATCGCTTTCTGAAAACATTATCACTCCTAAGGGTTGGCTATCGTATGGTTAGTCAGCAAGCTCAGCTAAGCACATCTCATTATAAATCTGTTTTGCCCATGCTTTAACGCGTGATTCGGTTAGTTCCGGCTGACGATCTTCATCAATGCCCAGGCCAATAAAATGATCGTCATCAACAAGTGCTTTTGATGCTTCAAACTCGTAACCTTCGGTTGGCCAGTTACCGACAATAATAGCACCTTTATTTTCAACTATCTCGCCAAGTTGGCCCATAGCATCGAGAAAGTATTCGGCATAATCTTCCTGATCACCACAGCCAAAAATAGCGACTAATTTATCAGTAAAGTCGATATCTTCTAATTCAGGAAAGAAATCATCCCAATCACACTGTGCTTCACCGTAGTACCAGGTTGGAATACCGAACAACAGCAAGCTGTATTCAGCAATCTCTTCTTTTGTACTTTTAGCTATATCTTTTACTTCAACTAACTGTTTACCCAATTCTTCTTGGAGCATGTTTGCAACAGCTTCAGTATTACCTGTATCACTACCAAAAAAAATACCTACGCTAGCCATACTATCGTTCCTTTATTTAATGATTAATTTATTTGTGCATTAAGGAGCTGATTGATCAGCTCGCCACGACTAATATTTTGTTCTTTTGATAACTCATTGAGGGTTTCAAAGAGCTGCTTATCAACTTTTAACTCAATGCGTTTTAAACCTTTTTGCTTATCTCGTAGTATTTGCTTCTGTTTATTGATCTTAAGCTGTACTTTACGAGGATGCGGGTTGCTTTTAGGCCGACCTAGACGTACCTCATCAGCAAAAAGATCGTGGGTAATACGATCATATGTTTCCTTTGCCATTCTTTTACCTAAAAGTGGTTATACCCAAGCTGTTCGAATTACGCTTTGGTGACAGTTTGGGTCTTGTGTTACTTATTAATGCTGCATTGTTCCCGATGATTACAATGATTTTTGCAGGTAAAATCGCTGTAGCCGAAAAACAAAAGCTAACAGTCGGCGCAGTCAATGATTGCTAGCGGC
>JBFGZH010000116.1:0-7543 GCA_041586895.1 Psychromonas sp.
GAAGGTAAACGTCTTGGTTATGAGGTTAAGGTTGAAACCCGCGGCTCTGTCGGTGCAAAAAATCAATTAACTGCTGAAGATATCAGCGCAGCCGATATGGTGATTATCGCAGCCGATATTGAAGTCGATTTGGCCCGCTTTGCCGGCAAAAAACTGTACAAAACCAGTACCGGCCTGGCACTGAAGAAAACCGAGCAGGAGATCAACAAAGCATTCGCACAGGCAACGGTTTATCAAGGCCAGGGCAATACTGCAGGTGCACCTTCTGAAAAAGAAAAAGCCGGCGTCTATAAACACCTGATGACAGGTGTTTCACATATGCTGCCGCTTGTTGTTGCCGGTGGTTTATTAATTGCCCTTTCTTTTGTCTTCGGTATCGAAGCCTTTAAAGAAGAAGGCACATTGGCTGCTGCATTAATGCAGATCGGTGGTGGCTCAGCCTTTGCGCTTATGGTTCCGGTATTAGCCGGCTTTATTGCCTTTTCAATTGCTGACCGACCAGGGCTTGCACCGGGTTTAATTGGCGGTATGTTAGCAAGTTCAACAGGTGCCGGCTTCCTTGGCGGTATTATCGCCGGTTTTGTCGCAGGTTACGCGGCTAAGTTTATTGCCGATAAAGTGACTCTGCCTGATTCAATGAATGCGCTTAAACCTATTTTGATTATTCCCTTAGTCGCCAGCTTAGTGACAGGCTTAGTGATGATTTACATCGTTGGCGGTCCGGTATCAGCAATTATGACGGCACTGACTGAATTCCTTGCGAATATGGGCTCAGCAAACGCGATATTACTGGGTATTCTGCTTGGTGCTATGATGTGTTTCGACTTAGGTGGTCCGGTGAACAAAACCGCTTATACCTTTGGTGTCGGTCTGCTGGCATCACAAACTTACGCACCTATGGCGGCGATTATGGCGGCTGGTATGGTGCCTGCGTTAGGTATGGGTCTGGCGACATTTTTAGCTAAATCTAAATTTATCGACAGTGAAGCAGAAGCAGGTAAAGCATCATTCGTATTAGGTCTATGCTTTATTTCAGAGGGTGCGATTCCTTTTGCCGCTAAAGATCCGATGCGCGTTATCCCTTGCTGTATCGCTGGCGGTGCATTAACCGGTGCCCTTTCCATGCTCTTCGGCGCACAGCTGATGGCACCACATGGCGGTCTGTTTGTACTGCTTATTCCTGGCGCAATCAGCCCGGTACTGATGTACTTAGCTGCGATTGCTGCAGGTACTGCGGTCACTGGCTTTAGTTATGCATTCATTAAGAAAAGTGATAAGCAGGCAACAGAGGAACTAGCTGCCGCTTAAACGATTGCTCTTTAATCGTTAACTCACATATAAACAAACCCTGAGCTGTAACCGGGGTTTGTTTATCTCACCAAACACAGAGCCGGGTAACAGACTTATGATCACACTTGATGAATATATTATTAAAAAACAACACGAATATCCCCATGCAACAGGCGAATTAACCGCCCTCTTAGGTGCGATTCAATTAGCCACCAAAGTTGTCAACCGAGAAATTAATAAAGCTGGATTAGTTGATATCATCGGTGCCACAGGTATCGAAAATGTACAGGGTGAAATACAACAAAAAATGGACTTGTTTGCCAATGACAAGTTTAAAGCAGCATTAGAAGCACGTGGTGAGGTCTGCGGCATTGCCTCTGAAGAAGACGACCAAGAGGTGATCTTTAATACTACCCGCGGTAATAACAGTAAATATGTCGTACTGATGGACCCGCTCGATGGCTCTTCGAATATTGATGTCAATGTCTCTGTCGGAACTATTTTTTCCATTTACCGGCGCGTCAGTCCGTTAGGTCAGCCTGCTACATTAGAAGACTTTTTACAACCGGGCAACCGTCAAGTGGCCGCAGGCTATATTGTCTTCGGCTCTTCAACCATGCTTGTTTATACAACAGGTAATGGCGTGCATGGTTTTACCTGTGATCCGTCACTGGGGGTATTTTACCTTTCCCATGAGAATATTAAGATTCCGGAAAATGGCTCTATTTACTCAATCAACGAAGGTAATTATCTTAAATTTCCTGAAGGGGTAAAAAAATACCTGAAATACTGCCAGGAGATAGATGCGCCATCAAAACGTCCTTACACCTCCCGCTATATTGGTTCATTGGCGCCGGATGTGCATCGCAATCTATTAAAAGGCGGCATTTACATGTACCCGTCAACAGCTTCTGCAGCCAATGGCAAGCTGAGATTACTCTATGAATGCAATCCGATGGCATTCCTGGTTGAGCAGGCCGGCGGCAAAGCCACTGATGGTTTCAAGCGGATTTTGGATATCGAACCAAGCGAAATACATCAACGTGTACCGCTGTTCTGCGGCAGCACCAAGATGGTTGAAGATGTCGAAGCGATGATGCAAGAATACTCGGCGGAGTGTGCACAGAGCGAACCAATTCGCCAGGCGGTTAGCAGCCTTACTCTATAGGGGCCGTTCCCCTGACACTTTTTGCTAACGCTTAACCAAACAGAAATTAATAATTTCCTCAAGCATTGATTTTACAAGGTATATATTATGAAAATTGCAATCGCGTGCGATCATGCAGGCTTTACTTTAAAAGAAGAAGTTAAACTATTATTACAAAACCAGGGCCATCAAGTATTAGATTTTGGCACCGGCAGCGAAGAGTCCTGTGATCTTCCGGATTATATCTACCCGGCTGCCCTGGCCGTTGCCAAAGGCAAAGCGGAGCGCGGTATCTTTATTGATGGTGTTGGTTATGGCAGTGCTTTAATCGCCAATAAAATTGCCGGTGTATATGCAGCGGTATGCCAGGATCCGTTCTGCGCGCAATTAGCCCGCTCGCATTCGAATACCAATGTGCTTTGTATCGGCGCTAAAATAATCGGCTCAGCCATCGCAGCCGAGATTGTCAACACCTGGATGACAACTGAATTTCTCTGTGATGAAGAGAAATATACCAAACGTGTGGATAGAGTCGTGTCCATCTCTGAAGATCATCTTAAACCGCTGTTCCGTTGTGAAATAGAGAAATACGAGCAACACATTGACAGTGTGATTAGAAAATCTGCGCACCAGCAGCTGAAAGTGGCAACTGCAAGCTAACTACTCTTTAATAAGTTATCGAGCATTTTGCATACAGTCACACTCAGGAACCGCGGCTTCAGCCGCGCAAGTCAAACGCTGCCGGTTCCTGGCTTACTCAATTCACAATTTACTATAAATAAGTCGCTCGGGCTTGTTCAACACCCAGATAAGGTGTCGGCTGCGCGACACCTATCCTTATTTGTTAAGCCTTTGCCGAAAAGGACTCATGGTAAGTAACGTTTCCTTGAGGTAAATCACCTTGAAATACCAAAGCTTGGAAATATTCAGGTGGCACACCTGGAAGTACTAAACCATCTCTAGGTTTAAAGCCAAAACGATGATAGTAGTTTGGATCTCCAAGTAATACGCAACCTTTAGCTTTTATATTCTTTAACTCTTGAATAGCTGCATTCATAAGCTTTGAGCCAATACCTTTACCCTGCTTATTGGGAAGAACTGAGATTGGGCCAAGACCATACCAACTATCTGCACTGTCAGAAATAGTAACCGGAGAAAGCGCCACATGCCCAACGACATTTCCTTCATCTTCGGCAACAAGTGAAATTGATAATGCATCTGATTCACGAAGTGCTTTAACAATAAACTGCTCCGTATGATCGGTGTCTGGCGCTTCAAGAAATGCGGCAACAGTAATCTCATGAATGCTGTGAGCATCCCTTGGTTGTTCTTTTCGAATACTAATACTCAATCGGATATCTCCTTGAGGGTTAACAGCTTTATACACGTCGCAGTGACGTAATTATCCCGTTGTATATCTTAATTATTTAAAATGTAACGACAAACAGAAAATCAAATTAATTCAATAAATCATAAAAATCTTCAGTAAACCGCGCAGCGACAAGTGCATCACCATGAAGATAACCCTATTTTCAAAGCCGATCTAACCTTTTATTTCATAAAGGAAAATGACAACTCTTCTTAACAATAACAGCGCGGCTCAAGCCGCGGCCCCATGCTGTAATTAAAAGCTAATCCTGCAGGCACTGCAGCGATGCAACACTCCGCTTAACAACAGCAGTTTGACGACATTCCCCCCTTCCCTTGCTATACTCAAGCTAATCATTCATTACATAAACGCATTTATTGACCAGCGTAAAAAGCGCTGCTATTAAGAGTTGTCAACCGCAACGGTCTTTATCTACAGCAACAGAGCGGCGTTGCGATAACGACTCAATTAAGCTGGAGGCGGCTATGGCCTATTCATTAAAACTGCTAAAGATGATGGTATTCGCCTTACTGTTTCTCAGTCCCCCCTCTATAGCCGCTGAATGTATAGCCGTTATTACCGCAGGAGGTGGTCAAGGATATTGGCAAAGTGTCATAAAAGGCGCAAATCAAGCGGCCAAAGAGCTGAATATTAAGATCTACGCACGCGGAGCTATTGATGAAGTTAATGAAGGTGGACAACGCCGTATTATCGACTCAGCGATACAGCTTGGCTGTACAGGCTTAGTGCTTGCGCCAAATTCTGAGCAGCAAAAAGAAGTAGTCAGGCAATTAAAAGCACAAGGGATTCCGACAGTATTTATTGACCGCGATATCGGTGGAGACAGAATAAGTGTCATTAAAACAGCAAATTTTGCTGCTGGCGAAAAAGCGGCTCGTGAAATGGCCAAAGCCCTTTACGGGAAAGGAAAAATAGCCCTGCTTAGAATGGATAACCAGGTTGTGTCGACCACCGCCAGGGAAAATGGCTTTGCTAAAGCGGCAACCGCAGAGGGACTTGAAATCGTCATCGATCGATATATTGGCACCAGGATCGGCGAAGCAAGAAATAATGCCTATCAAATCCTCAAAGAATCAGTGAATATTGATGGTATATTTACTCCTAATGAGTCCACCAGCATTGCCGTTATCAAGGTGCTTGAACAACTTAATAAATCCGGAAAAATAATCCATATCGGCTTTGATGCTCCTAAGATCATGATTGCAGCATTGAGAGCTGAGCGCATTAGCGGTTTTATCGTGCAAAACCCCTTTCAGATGGGCTATCTTGGAGTATACACAGTACACAATGCGTTGCACGGAAAAGCTGTAAACGCAGAAGTCAATACAGATGCAATTTTTATCAGCAGAGAAAATATAAACCATGCAGATATTCAAGAAATACTCAGCTTGCAGTTAGACGAATAATGCTCTTATATCAAAAGCAGACTGCCCGACAGCAATCCTCGGGAGGCCTACCTTTTAACTAACTTACGCGGCACAACTTCAATACACGGCTTGTAAGTTCCCTTAGCAGCAAGCAGTGCCAGCTGCAGCGCTTTTTCGGCAATCATCTCAAACTGCTGGGCAAGAGACTGAATTTTAACCGGTAGAAAGTCTAACAAGCGGTTATCACCAAAGGTTGCCAATGCCACCTTCTGCAGCAGTTTCGGATAGGCTAATAAACAATCTAATACACCTTCAAATAGCGCGTAAGAAGTCACCAGAACAGCATCAGGGAAGCACTCTTGATCAATCCATTGCTGCGCCAAATAACGGCCTTGCTCAGCACTAAAGTGTTCGCCATAGGCATAGATAACAGCAGGTGAATTTACATGTTTTGCTAATGCTGCTTTAAAACCCTGTTCACGCTCTTTAGAAGTACTCAGCTCCGGCACCGCGCCAATTAAACCTATACTGCGCACATTCTTTTCTAATAAGGATTCACTTAATTCAAAAGCTCCATCCAGATCCTCACTGACCACACTGGCAAAAAACTCATCGTCCAGGTAACGGTCTATCGCGACCACAGGTACACCTTTAGCCTGAATGTTACGATAGAAATCATTATCAGCAGATAATGCACTCGCCACTAAAAGCACATCAATACTGCGACTGATAAGGCTTGAGACAACGCTCATTTCGGTGTCCGGATCATCATCGGAACATGAGATTATTAATTGAAAACCAGCTTTCCTAGCGTCACGTTCCAATAATTTAGCCAACTTCGCATAACTGTAGTTTTCTAAATCGGGAATAACCAGTCCGAAGGTGCGGCTATTACCCGCCCTTAAAGAGCTGGCCGCATAATTAGGCTGGTAATTATGCTTTTCCACCACGGCCATCACTTTTTTCTGGGTCTTTTCACTAATCCGGTATTGCGCAGATTTGCCGTTTATCACGTAACTGGCTGTAGTGCGAGAAACGCCTGCTAACTTAGCAATCTCTTCTAGTTTCATTTTCATTTATTAACTCACAATCATAATTTGCATAAGTAAAACGTAATTCACACTTTTATTAACAAGATTATACTAAAGTGGCTGCAATAATAACGGAAACGGCGAAACAGGTCCACCTGTTAGCTGAAACGTTTCAGCCTACAAGTGGTCGATATCTCTTATTTATAGACTATGCTTATTTTCAACAGTCATTAATAACTAATAGGTTGATGTATAAGAGGCTGTTAACTACTCTAAAAATAACGGTAACAGCCCTAAATGACTTTTATGAATATTTTTCGGCTGGCAAATGCGCCGATTTATTTAGACAAACAGGATAAGGTGAGCAGACCATGTTAACAATTAGCAACCACGATATTGTTCTTGCACAAACAGCTGCAAATAAAACAGAAGCGATCCAATCTGTCGCCGGCAGTCTTGCCGAGAAAGGCTATGTCGAAGCAGGCTACAGCGACGGAATGCTGGCACGCGAAACACAAACGTCCACTTTTTTAGGCAGCGGTATCGCTATTCCTCATGGCACTACAGATACACGAGACATGGTCAACAAGACAGGGGTTATCGTACATCATTTTCCGCAAGGTGTTGACTGGGGAGAGGGCAATAAAGTTTATCTGGCTATCGGTATTGCGGCGAAATCAGATGAGCATTTAACCATATTGACGCAACTCACCAAAGTACTTTCTACTGATGGTATAGAAGAGCGCATCAAACAAGCCAGCGACGCAGACACTATCGCTGATTTACTCTCCGGTAAAGTGCAGAGCGAAACTGAGTTTAATAACCAGCTGATCCAACTGAAATTTCCAGCAGGCGACCTGGCACAGCTTAGCGCCGCGGCAGCAGGCTTACTGAAAAATCAAGGCCTGGTAAATGACAGCTTTGTTAACGCAGCCATTGCTAACATCACCCATTTAGGCCAGGAGCTTTGCTTAACAAGCAGCAATCAGGGGGTAACTAAAACAGCACTGTCTTTTGTCAGCAGCGCCGAGCCTCTGCAACACCAAGGTAAGACCGTTAAAGGTCTGCTTTGTCTTGCCAGTAATAACCAGCTGCATGAGAAAAATCTGAATTTTCTGGTTGAGCTTTTATATAAGCATAAAATCGAGCAGCTATTTGACGCGTCCGAAAAACAAATCATCTCTTTACTGACTCAGGAGCAATTAGAAGGCTGCCAGGAGATTTTCACTATTAAAAACCCGCACGGTCTGCACGCCCGCCCGGGTGCCATGTTAGTTAACACCACGAAAAAATTTAAGTCCAAAATTCAGATGACCAA
>JBFGZH010000117.1:0-7504 GCA_041586895.1 Psychromonas sp.
AACAAAACTACTGGTTGAACACTTTAGTAAGGCGCCTCATCCGCCCAAGCTGTTCATCAATGCCTCTGCCATCGGCTTTTATGGTAATAGAGGCCAGCAGCAGCTAGATGAAAACAGTGGCCCGGGCACAGATTTCGTCAGCCAGTTAGCTATGCAGTGGGAACAGGCATCTCAACCCATTAAACAAGCCGGAACCCGACTGATTAATCTGCGTACCGGACTGGTGCTGAGTAAAAATGGCGGCGCATTAGCAAAAATGCTACCAGCCTTCAGGTTAGGTTTAGGCGGAAAAATAGGCTCGGGAGAGCAAATAATGAGCTGGATTGATATTAATGATTGGCTCAAGGCGCTGGTATTTATTATTAATCACCCGCAACTGCACGGGCCGGTCAATATGGTCGCACCAAATCCGGTGAGTAATGAGAAATTTACCAAGCTGCTGGCAAAACAGTTACAGCGCCCGTGCTTACTACCGCTACCTGAGTGCATGGTGAAACTGTTATTTGCACAAATGGGCAAAGAGCTGCTACTTGCAAGCACCTGTGTACAACCTGAAAAGTTACTGGCTGCGGGGTTTGAGTTTGAATATAAGAGATTGGAGCAGAGTTTGCTCAAGCAACTGGGCAACTGATATTAAAGCTAAAAAAGGAAAGGGCAGCCGTAGCTGCCCTGAATTTAGTCACGCTATCAAATCCATGATAGTTAATGCATCCTGCATACACCCCCTGACTAAGCCGTCCTGGCACCTTCACCCAATCCTTTGAGTCAATCCCTTTACTATCCTTAGCAGATAAGCATCCTGTTTATCAGCCATCTCCCTTTCCTTGGAAGGTGTCCATTTTATCATCCTGGTATAAAGCATCTTGCTTTATAAGCTCTCGCTCCTGAGAGTGTCCCTGTCAATCCCTGTATATAAAGCTATCCTGCTTTATAAACTCTCGTTCCTGAGAGTGTCCCTGTGTCTTCCTGACAAGATAAATAATCCTTATCTACCTTATGCCGTTATTCTGCATTGTCCTTGAATGTTTCACATCCTGTAAAACCTTCTCCGTCCCTGCACAATAAATAATAGTGCTTTATTGACAAAAATGTGCTTAAAAAATACTAATATTTTCAAGCCGCATCACACAAAACAAACAAAAGAATAATAAATTCAATAACTTAAATAAAAGCCACAGGTTTTATATAGTCATTTCATACATCAATAAATCCAATATCCCCAGCCAGCAATGGCCGATCTCTTACAAGCTAATAATGGACATCCAAATATTATTTATCGAGCTAATAGCAAAATAAGAAGTAATAGCGGACATCCAAAATACTAAATCAGCTTAATAAACAACCAAACCATAAATTCTGTATTGGAGTTGAGCCTCTAAAAGCAGGCTTTTGCTGAATTATTCGCTCTTACTGCTGGAGTCGGCAAATTTTAGGTGAGTTATGCTCTTAGCGGCTGCTAATAGCTTAAATGATTGAAGGCTTAGCTCTGTCAAAACAGGTGAGTTAATGCAAACATCGCCGCAGGACGTTTTTCTTGGCTATCCAGCGCTTGCCGGTATGGCTGGCAAACAATGCCAATTCATCCAAAGAGCCCACAGCTCCCTGATAATTCTTACCGAAACCATTGGCAAGTTCAAACCAGCTGGCATCTTCGAGACCAAGGGTCTTTAGCAGTTTAGGTCGTTGTGCACTGATCACGCCGGCTTTATCTTCACGAAGAATGCGTCCGGTCCAATCCAGAAGTTCAAGATAATCAATCAGAGAGTAGCCGATACCTTTACGGTTTATCTGTTGCTTATCGCCAACAAAGTCCAACAGAGGTTTGCTGCTGATCTGCTCCTCATGACATTTTTCATTCCTGCTAACACCATGAATACGCTCATAACTTGATGTATATTCAGATTTTTCTATAGCATCAGCCATTTTGGCACGCACCGGATTTAAATCCACATAGGCCATACAAGCTAAAAGAGCTTCTTCATCCAGCAGGGCTTGTGACTTAAAACGTCCTTCCCAGAAACGTCCTTTGCAGTTATCTTCCTGGTTGGCTTTACGGGCGATATACTCGTTTAAACTGCGCATAAACCAGGAGATATCAACTAACCGCCTGCGCCAATTAGTGACTATTTCTAACGCAGCAGCTTGCTCCGCGGGTGAGGTTAGTTGCTGTTTCATCCACCTGTCAACCAGTGGCGGTGCGCTATAGAGCTGACACCAGCGTTGGCAGACCTCCTCATTACTAATATTTTGATTTTCATCGCTATCAACATGTAAAACCAGGTGATAGTGATTAGACATAATGGCATAAGCACAAATATCGATATTAAACAGGCCGGCGAGAAAATGCATCCGCTCTACCACCCATTGACGACGGTGACTAAAACTCTGTCCAGTAACTATATCTTCACCGCACAAAAATGCGCGGCGAACACAACGAGAAATACAATGGTAATAGGGGGTATCAATCAGAGAAACTTGAGATTGGCGAGATTGTGTCATTACGACCTCCAGAGAATGCAAAACAATGCATAACTAAAAGGTAGTGTAACAATTCAAATTATCCAAAAGTTATAATTTATGGATGTCCAGATATTGTAATATAAAACAGCTTCAAGCTGACACAGTATTTTGAACGCCCCGCATCAACAACATAGCAGCTAAAGAAGTATTGTAAATCTGTTCTATAATTCATAGCACATCTTCTTGCTGTACTGCATCGAGGTAGTAATGAATAAATTCCATTAATGAAAGTTACATACTCAATGGAACCTAGCAATGCCGATAGTAACTAAGGAAAAAAGCATGAATATTAAAACCTCACTTCAATTTATAGAAAAATTATTTACTAGCTATCTGCTAATACTCACTGTCATTTCAACGCCTGTACTAGCTGCTTCATCGCAAGGGATAAATCGCGCAATTGAAGTTAAAAATTTACATGCAACGTCAATCATGCATACGCCAGGTGTTGTCGGAATTGGGGTAGGCTTAAGCGAAAATGGCCAAGCTGAGATCAAGGTCTTAACAACGCATATCGGTGTTGACAATATCCCGGATATACTTGATGGCGTCAGGGTGAAAAAACAGGTTACAGGGATGATTATCGCATATTCAGATCCCGATCCCACAGCATGGTTTCCTCGCCCAGTACCAATAGGAGTTTCTACTGGACATCCCGATGTTACTGCAGGAACGATTGGCGCAAGAATTACTGACGGTACTGATGTTTATGCATTAAGCAATAACCATGTTTATGCAAATCTCAATAAGGCACATATCGGTGATAGCATACTGCAGCCAGGCAGTTATGATGGAGGGGCAAGTAGTGATGTCATTGGTACCTTGCATGAATATATAGCAATAGATTTAAGCGCTGCAAATTTTGTTGATGCTGCAATAGCCTTAGTCAACGACGTAGAGTTAAATTGTGCTACACCATCTGATGGCTATGGAAAACCAAGTACAACAATCAAAACGTTAGATGATAATTCTGTAGGCCTAGCCGTTCAAAAGTATGGGCGAACAACCGGACATACTCGCGGACATATTGCTCTTTTGGATGCTACCATTGATGTCTGTTATGAAACACAGGGGCCAATAAAGTGTAAAACCTCCGCAAATTTTATTCATCAAGTTGGAGTAGCCGATGGTAGTTTTAGTGCTGGGGGTGACTCAGGTTCATTAATTGTAACAGATGATACAAGCAGGCAAGCTGTCGCTTTACTTTTTGCCGGTAGTTCCAATTATACATTTGCCAGCCCTATTGAGACGGTACTGGAATCATTTACCCCCTCCATCCCAGGTGATTTTACGATAGATAATTGCAGCACAGCTGGGAGCTCTTCTCCAAATGCCGATTTTACCTATATAGTTGATGGTTTGGTTGTGACATTGACAGACAGCAGCACAAATACTGGCGGTAATATCTCAGAGCGGCAATGGACTTCAACGGGTACATATGAAAGCTCGACAACAACAGGCAGTCCTGCAATCTTTACATATGAAAATTATGGCACCTATGAGGTCGGCTTAACGGTAACGGATGATGTCGGTAATTCAGATAGTATGACGAAATCGATAAGCTTGGTTGACCCTTTTGTGATTACATTATCAACACTAGGATACAAAGTAAAAGGCAAGCAAAAAGTTGAACTAACCTGGGATGATACTGATATCTTTGATATCTATAGGAATGGTAACATTGTTGGGGTCTCTGCCTATGGCCTCGATTACACCGATAATATCGATCAAAAAGGTAATGGCACTTACGTATACAAAATTTGCAGAGCTACCACTCAATTCTGCTCTGCAAATTCGACCGTTATTTTCTAACCATGATCTAGTTATGGAAGCAATAAGCTTAAATACAAGACAAAAATCCCAGCTAAATGCCGGGATTTTGCTATAAAATCAGAGCAGTCTGATTTAGAAGTTGTAACGTAGACCAAGCACTAGCTCGTCATCTTTATCCTGCAGGTTATTCACCTTGTATGATGCGTAAGTGCGTAGAGATTTGTTAAAGCGGTATTGACCTTCCAGGGCAACGAAGTCTTCTGTATCAGTTGTAACACCTGCAGTTTCTTCTTCAGCCAGGCCGTAGATACCGATCATACGCAGCTCTTTAGTTACTTTGTATTGCGCTGCGATTTCCAGTGAAGTGAATTCAGTATCGGCAGAGGTATCACCCAGTGCATAAGTGGCAGCCAGGTATAAGTCATTCAATGTGTATGCAGCACCGAAAGAGGCTTGGTTTTCTTCATCCTGATCTGAGTAAGCAGCAGCAAAGTCTACACCCGCATCGGTTGAGTATAGTGCTGAGATACCGTATGCATCCTGGTCATCTTCTGCAGAAGCGATAAAGTTAGCCTGTACAGATACGCCGGCAAACTCACCCGCATAGAGAAAAGTGTTGTTTTCTTTATCCGATGCAGCATCGATAACCTGCTGAATACCTGAATGCGTTGAGGCGATATCTGTCAGATCAGAGACTTGTACGCCAGCTGTGTCTTGGCGACCGTAAGAGAAATCACCGGCAACTGTGCTTAAACCTGCATATAGGTAACGCGTTTTGATAGAGTTGTATACATCTTGCTCTTCTCCATCAGTATCTTCAACTTCTACGCTGCTACCATTGTTAATTTCATACTCCATCACACCGAAACCAGTCAGGTCTTCAGTGATTTGCGTTTGCCCTTTAAAGTTAATACGTGCACGGCTTTTATCTTTCATAGTACCGTCAACTGAATCGCTGATTAGACCACGTACTTCAGCGCGGCCGCCTACTTTCAGTGTCGTACCGTCTTTGTCATAAACTGTTGCTGCGCCAGCTGTTGCTGAAACTAAACCTGTTAAAATCGCTGTTGCTAATAATGTCTTTTTCATAGTTATTCCATTGTTTTAAGTGGTATTATCAAATTAAATTGAAGCTCGAACAGTTCTACGACCGTTTATTATAAGCTTTAACAGCTCTATGGCTGTTGACGATAAAACTCTAACAGCTCTGCGTCTGTTTACGGGAAGCAGATTACCCCGCTAACATGACGGAATTAAGATCCTTTTATTACAAAGTTGTGACAGTGTAATAAAGGTCAACAAAAACCCTACTCGCTGTTAGGATAAACTGATAATAATGATAACCATTATCGTTTGCAAGCAATATATAAAAAAACCGCAATGCAGCGGTTTTATTAAGCAGTTATTTTCCGATACAGAAACTGGAGAAGATTCTGCCGAGCAGATCATCTGAGCTAAATTCACCGGTGATCTCATTGAGCGCCTGCTGCGTTAAACGCAGCTCTTCGGCCAATAACTCTCCCGCCTGAAACTCTTCAAGCTGCACTTTACCTTCCAGCAGATGCTGCTCGGCATCAGCAAGCGCCTGTAAATGACGGCGGCGCGCCATAAAGCCGCCTTCGCTGGTGCCCTGATAACCCATAATATCTTTAAGATGCTGTTTCAGCGCCGCCACGCCCATACCGGTTTTAGCGGAAATACGGTAAACAGGGTGTTTATCGCTTTCCGTCACGGTTAATGCTTCGCCGGTTAAGTCCGCCTTATTACGTACCACGGTTAAGCCGATATTGTCAGGCAGCTTATCAATAAAGTCCGGCCAGATATCATGCGGGTTTTCCGCATCCGTGGTGGTGGCATCGAGCATAAACAGGATGCGGTCGGCACTGTTAATTTCCGACCAGGCGCGCTCTATACCTATTTTTTCGACCTCATCGGCACCTTCACGCAGACCGGCAGTATCAATAATATGCAGCGGCATACCGTCAATATGGATATGCTCGCGCATCACATCGCGCGTGGTACCGGCAATATCGGTGACAATGGCGCTATCTTTACCGACAAGATTATTTAACAGGCTGGATTTACCGGCATTGGGGCGCCCGGCAATCACCACTTTCATGCCATCTCGTAAAATCGCGCCTTGCTTGGCCTGCTCTTTGACCGCTTCTAAATTGGCAATAATCTGATACAGATCCGTAGCGATTTTGCCGTCATTTAAAAAATCCACCTCTTCTTCGGGAAAGTCGATAGCGGCTTCAACATAGATGCGCAGATGGATCAGGCTTTCTACAAGCTGCTCGATTTTCGCGGAAAATTCACCCTGCAGAGAGTGCAGGGCACTTTTCGCCGCCTGCTCGGAAGTCGCTTCAATCAGGTCGGCAATCGCTTCAGCCTGCGCCAGATCCAGCTTATCATTAAGAAATGCGCGCTCGGAAAACTCGCCGGGATTGGCACTGCGGATATTCTTGATGGTTAAAATCGCTTTCATCAGCATATCCATCACCACCGGACCGCCATGGCCCTGCAGCTCCAGCACATCTTCACCGGTAAAAGAGTTCGGGGCTTTAAATAACAGCGCAATCCCCTGATCCAGCACTCCTTGCTGAGGATCGTTAAAAGGCAAATATTCGGCATAACGCACCTTGGGTACTTTGCCTAAAATAGCTTTTGCTACCGCTTCAACATCCGGGCCGGAAACGCGAATAATACCCACGCCACCACGACCAGGCGCGGTCGCTTGGGCAACAATGGTATCGCTCATGGTCTGCTCCTAATTAATTGATAGATACATATAAAAAAGGCGACTTTTATAAGTCGCCTTCTATTTTAACCGCAGCTAACTGACAAAGCTATTGCTTAGCGTGCAGGCCTTGTTTTTCAAAGGTACGATAGATCCATGTCTGCTGTACCAGGGTCACGATATTACTCATCAACCAGTATAAAACCAGACCGGCAGGGAACATCACGAAGAAGCCGGTAAAGATAATCGGCATAAACTTCATCACTTTCTGCTGCATAGGATCTTGTCCCGTGGTCGGCGACATCTTCTGAATAAAGTACATACTCACACCCATTAAAATAGGCAGAATATAGTACGGGTCTTTTACTGACAGATCCTGAATCCATAACATAAAGGGTGCATGGCGTAACTCAACGGACTCCATTAATGACCAGTATAGAGCAATAAAGATAGGCATCTGCAGAAGAATAG
>JBFGZH010000118.1:0-7421 GCA_041586895.1 Psychromonas sp.
GGACGACTGCAACCTGGACGTATCTTTGTCGCCGACCTTGAACAAGGTCGTATTATCTCCGATGATGAAGTCAAAGGCAGCATCGCCGCACAGCAGCCCTATGAAACCTGGCTGGAAAATAATCTGGTCAAACTTGAAAATCAGCCGGCTGCCCTGGAGCGTAATCTGCAACCTGATCAAGGCCAGCTACTTCGCCGTTTACAGGCCTTTGGTGTTAGCTCTGAAGAGTTAAATGAGATTGTCTTACCGATGTTTAGAGACGGCAAAGAGCCGTTAAGTGCAATGGGCGCCGACTGGCCGCTTGCAGTACTTTCACATCAGTCGCAGCATCTGTCTAACTACTTTAAACAACTCTTTGCGCAGGTGACTAACCCGCCGATCGATCCTATTCGTGAGCGCATGGTAATGTCGCTGAAAACTTATTTAGGTAAAGATCGCAACCTGCTGTCTGAAACGCCGGAACATTGTCATAAAGTTGAGCTGGAATCACCGGTATTGAGCAATGCTGAATTGCAGAAAATCAATGCCTTAGATGATAAGCATCTGCAGGCTAAAACCTTAGACACGCTGTTTTTAGCAACAGGTGAACAAGGCCGTTTAGAGAAAGCATTGGAACGTATCTGCCGCTATGCTGAAGACGCGATTCATGACGGTTACTCTATTATTATCCTTTCCGACCGTAATGCGACCTCTGACCATGCTGCCATTCCGGCTATGCTGGTAACAGCTGCGGTTCACCATTACCTGATTAAACGTGGTTTACGTGCACTTTGTGATTTAGTGGTGGAAACCGGTGACGTGCGCGAAACGCATCACTTCGCAACGGTTATTGGTTACGGTGCTTCTGCTGTGAACGCCTACCTGATTGAAGAGATGATTGTTGATCTGCAGGCTAAAAAACGCCTGCCGGCAGAAAAATCGGTTGATGATATTTTTGCGTCATACAAAAAAGCAATCGATGCCGGTCTGTTAAAAATATTCTCGAAAATGGGTATCTCAACTATCCAGTCTTACCAGGGCGCGCAAATCTTTGAAGCGCTGGGTATCAGTAAAGCGGTTGTTGATAAATACTTCAAGGGCACTGTGACCCGTATTCAAGGTTTAAGCATTGATGATATCGCCAATGAAATTCTGGTGCGCCATCGTTTTGCTTACCCGCTACGTGAAGTGCCGGTAAAACGCCTCGATGTAGGTGGTGTTTACCAATGGAAACAAAGTGGTGAAAAACATCTCTTTAACCCGACAACCATTCCTCTGCTGCAGCAGTCGACGCGTAATAAAAATTATGAGCAGTTTAAAGAGTATTGTGCGGCAGTTGATGCGCAGGGCGATGACGCGGCAACACTACGCAGCCAGTTTGAGTTTGTTGCTAATGCCAACGGGCCAATTGCCATCGAAGATGTTGAGCCGGCGGAAAGTATTCTTAAACGCTTTGCAACGGGCGCGATGAGCTTCGGCTCTATATCCCATGAAGCACATTCCACCTTAGCGATTGCCATGAACCGTATCGGTGCGAAATCGAACTCTGGTGAAGGTGGTGAAGATCCGGTACGTTTTCTGCCAAAAGAAAACGGTGACTGGGAACGCTCTGCGATCAAACAGGTTGCATCAGGCCGTTTCGGTGTCACTTCATACTATCTGACCAATGCCGATGAAATTCAGATTAAAATGGCCCAGGGTGCGAAACCGGGTGAAGGTGGTCAATTACCGGGTCATAAAGTAGATGACTGGATTGGCCGTACTCGTCACTCGACTCCTGGCGTAGGTCTGATTTCACCGCCACCGCATCACGATATCTACTCAATCGAGGATTTAGCGCAGCTGATCTTTGACCTGAAAAACGCTAACCGTAAAGGCCGCGTTAACGTTAAATTAGTATCGGAAGCAGGTGTAGGTACAATCGCCACTGGTGTGTGTAAAGCCAAAGCGGATGTTGTGCTGATTGCCGGTTTTGACGGCGGTACAGGTGCATCACCAATTTCTTCAATTCGTCATGCCGGTTTACCTTGGGAGCTGGGTCTGGCGGAAACGCATCAGACATTGCTGAAAAACGGTCTGCGTAACCGTATCGTAGTGCAGGCTGACGGTCAGATGAAAACACCGCGCGATCTGGTTGTGGCGACACTGTTAGGTGCTGAAGAGTGGGGCGTGGCAACGGCAGCCTTGATCGTTGAAGGTTGTATTATGATGCGTAAGTGTCATCTTAATACCTGTCCCGTGGGTATCGCGACCCAGAACAAAACACTGCGTGAGCGTTTTGATGGCCGCGTTGAAGATGTGGTTACTTTCTTCCAGTATATGGTTCAAGGTATGCGTGAGCGTATGGCTGAATTGGGCTATGCAACAATCAACGATATGGTAGGGCAGGCGCAAAGTCTGAAAGTGCGTGAAGATATCAAGCACTGGAAATATAAAAACTTGGATCTAAGCACTATTCTCTTCAAAGAAACACCTAAGCAAGAAGATGGTCTGTTTAATCAAGTGGCGCAAAACCATAATCTTGAAGAAGTCCTGGATAGAAAACTGATTGAGCTTGCTAAACCGGCATTAGAAAACGGCGAAGCGGTGTCCGGTGAGTTTACGATTATCAATACCGACCGTAGCTGTGGCACCATGCTGTCCAATGAGATCTCCAAAGTCTATAACGACCAGGGGCTACCACAGCCGATGCGCGTTAAGTTTAACGGCAGTGCCGGTCAGTCATTCGGTTGTTTCCTTGCTAAAGGTGTTGAATTTACCGTTGAAGGTGATGCCAACGATTACTGGGGTAAAGGTTTATCCGGCGGTCAAATTGTTGTTTATCCATATAGAAAATCAACGCTGGTGGCGAAAGATAATATTATTGTCGGTAATGTCTGTTTCTACGGCGCAACTGCTGGTGAGTCATACATTAATGGTATGGCTGGTGAACGTTTCTGTGTGCGTAACTCGGGCGCGGAAGTGGTTGTTGAAGGTGTCGGCGATCACGGTTGTGAATACATGACGGGTGGTTTGATGATCAACCTTGGCTCTACGGGTCGTAACTTTGCGGCAGGTATGAGTGGCGGTGTTGCTTATGTGTGGGATCAGGACGGCAGCTTTGCAAGCAAATGTAATATGGAGCTAGTTGACCTAGATCCACTAGAGCAAGCAGACAAAGACCTCTTAATTGCGAAAGTAACTAAGCATCTAGAATTAACAGAGTCGAATCGAGCTGCAGAATTTCTTGCTGATAGTGAAGCAAGCTTAGCTCAAATCGTTAAAGTCATGCCACGAGATTACAAAGCAGCATTAGCTGCTCGAGTTAAAGGAGCCGCATAATGGGTAAACCAACTGGATTTTTAGAATTAGGACGTGAAGTACCGGAAAAATTACCGGTAGAAGAGCGCCTTAAAAATAATAAAGAGTTCGTACAAAACGATAAGTTTGGCAATAAAATCAGTGATCAGGCTTCACGTTGTATGGATTGCGGCGTACCTTTCTGTCATAACGGTTGTCCGATTGGTAATCTGATTCCTGATTTCAACGATGCGGTATATCGTGAAAGCTGGTTGGAAGCATGGGAAATCCTAAGCTCGACCAATAACTTTCCGGAAGTGACCGGGCGTGTTTGTCCGGCTCCCTGTGAGACGGCATGTGTGCTGGGAATTAATCAGGATCCGATCACCATTTGTAATATCGAAAAAACCATTGTTGAAAAAGCTTACGCCAATGATTACGTTAAGCCTAAGATTCCGACAGCGCGTACCGGTAAAACCGTTGCCATTATCGGCAGTGGCCCTGCCGGTCTGGCGGCCGCTGAGCAATTAAACAGTGCCGGACATACGGTCACTGTTTACGAGCGTGATGAAAAAGTGGGTGGCTTAATGCGCTTTGGTATTCCTGACTTTAAACTGGGAATGGACGTTATCGACCGTAAAGTAGCCGTGATGGAAGCCGCTGGTATTAAGATGGTGACCAATGCTCATATCGGTGTCGACTTCGATGCCAAAGAGCTGCGTAAACAGTTTGATGTGGTACTGTTAACCGGTGGTTCAACGGTGCCTCGTGATCTGCCTATTCCGGGCCGTGATCTTAAGGGTGTGCATTTTGCCATGGAATTTCTGGGGCAGAATAACCGCCGCGCCAATAATATGGATCTTAAAACTGAAGAGATCCATGCTAAAGATGATCATGTTGTGGTTATCGGTGGCGGTGATACCGGCTCTGACTGTGTCGGTACCTCAAACCGTCATGGCGCAGCCAGTGTTACACAGGTGGAAATCATGCCGATACCGCCAGAGAAACGCTCGGTGAATATGCCTTGGCCTTCCTACCCGATGATTCTAAGAACATCAACTTCTCATGAGGAAGGGGTAGAGCGTCACTGGTCTATTCTCACCAAAGAGTTTATCGGCGATGAAAACGGCTGTGTTAAAGAGCTGGTGATTGCTGATATCGAATGGCAGCCTGTACAACCGGATCAGCGTCCGACCTTTAAAGAGATTGAAGGCAGCGAGCGCAGCATTCCTTGTACTAAAGCATTCCTGGCGATGGGCTTTTTACACCCTGAACCGACGGGTGTGTTGGCACAGCTGGATATTGCTTTGGATGAGCGCGGTAATGTTGAAACAACGGATTACCAGACTAATCAGAAAGGTGTTTTTGCTGCCGGCGATATGCGTACCGGTCAGTCACTGATCGTGCGTTGTATCAATGAAGGTCGTGAAGCTTCCCGTGCTATCGATCAGTACTTAATGGGCGCTTCTAACCTGGAAGCGATCGATGATTCGTTAATGCTTTCTAATTAGTATTTGAGTGATGAGTGATTGGTGATGAGTGATTGGTGATCAGTTTTACCATTTACCCATTACTATTCACCATTTACTCATTACCATTTAGTAACCCCTCTCTGGTAAAGAGCAGGGGTTTTTTCGTTCCTTAAACAAAGAAATAACGCGCTTGGCGGGTTAGCTTTAAAATCCGGCTGAGCGATAGTGATCGAGGCGTATTTTGAAAAACCAGCGTAAAGCTGGTTTTTTTATCCCCAGCTTCAATTTCAATTGGCAAACAGATGACGTAAACTACGCGCCTGAATAAAGCTCCTAAAGGTGAACCCATGATACGTTTGAATGAAGTTAAACTGCCACTTGATCACAGTGATGATGCGCTGCGGGCATTTGTGTTAAATAAACTGGCGATCGATGAACAACAGCTGGCGGATATCCATATCTTCAAACGCGGTTATGATGCCCGGAAACGCAATGTGATCACCCTGATCTATACACTGGATGTGACATTAAAGGATGTTGATGAATCCAGCGTATTAAGCCGTTTTGAAAAAGATCCGCATGTACGCCTTTCACCCGATACCAGCTACAACTATGTTGCCCGGGCGCCGGAAAATTTAACCGAGCGGCCGATTGTTGTCGGCATGGGCCCCTGCGGCCTGTTTACGGCATTAATTTTGGCGCAGATGGGCTTTAAGCCTATCCTGTTAGAGCGCGGCAAGTCGGTCCATGAGCGCTCTAAAGATACTTTCCGTTTCTGGCGAAAAGGGGAGTTAAATACGGAATCCAATGTGCAGTTTGGTGAGGGCGGCGCAGGGACCTTTTCCGACGGTAAGCTCTACAGTCAAGTTAAAGATCCGCGTTTTCTTGGTTTAAAGGTCAAGCAGGAGTTTGTTGCCGCAGGCGCTCCTGAGGAAATCATCTATGTCAGCAAACCGCATATAGGTACCTTTAAACTGGTGACTATGGTTGAGCGTATGCGCCGCAAGATTATTGAACTGGGCGGTGAAATCCGTTTTGAAACCCGGGTTGAAGAGCTCAATATTGAAAATGATCAGGTTACCGGGGTCACTGTAAACGGTGGCGAGGTACTTAACTCTAAGCATGTGGTGTTTGCCATTGGCCATAGTGCACGCGATACCGTACAGATGCTGCATGACAAAGGCGTGCATCTCGAGCCGCAGTCTTTCTCTATCGGTTTTCGTATCGAGCATAAACAGGAGATGATTGATAAGGCCCGTTTTGGTATTAATGCCGGACACCCCATTTTAGGTGCGGCTGATTATAAACTGGTGCATCACTGCAAAAACGGGCGCAGCGTTTATAGTTTCTGTATGTGTCCGGGAGGCGTGGTTGTCGCGGCAACATCGGAAAAAGAAGCGGTGGTGACCAATGGTATGAGTCAATATTCACGCAGTGAGCGTAATGCCAATAGTGCCATTGTGGTCGGCATCTCCCCCAGCGATTTTGCCAATGATCCGCTGCAGGGGATTGCCCTGCAGCGTAAATTAGAGCGCAATGCCTATCTTCTCGGCGGCAGTAATTATGATGCACCGGCGCAGCGTGTTGGCGACTTTTTAGCCGGTAAGGATGCGCAGCCGTTCAATGAGGTTGAGCCTTCTTACCGACCGAACGTCAAGATGACCGACCTTAGCAGCAGCCTGCCGGATTTTGCAATCGATGCGATTCGTGAAGCGCTGCCGGCCTTTGATAAAAAGATCCGTGGCTTTGCCAGCGCAGATGCGATGCTGACCGGTGTGGAAACCCGTACCTCTTCACCCGTGCAGATCAAACGCGGCAAAGATTATCAAAGCGTTAATATTAAAGGCCTATACCCGGGCGGTGAAGGGGCCGGTTACGCCGGTGGTATTCTCTCTTCAGGTATCGACGGTATTAAAATTGCAGAAGCAGTCGCGCTGGATATGTTGAGTTCCCACGCAGAGCATGGGAACTAGATAATCGCAATACTGCTGCGCAGTATGAGAATAGAAAAAGCCGAATAGGAGAAATCTTATTCGGCTTTTTTCTTATCTGCCAATGTTAATCCTGCATTTTTAGCAAGGCTGAAGATCAGTCAACAAAATACCGCAATCACTTGATTTCTATAGCTGATGTTAATATTTTGACTCATAATTGTTTTTTAAAGTCAATTTATTTTTGTCTTTTTTTAGTTGTGTTCTTGTTTTTATGTTGCCGAATTCCAGCTTTGTGACTAATCTCAAATTGTTGTTGTGATGGAATCTTAAGCTAAGGAGTCGGTATGCGTTGTCTATTAACTGTGTCAGCAATTTTTTCAGCTCTTATATTCCCCCATTCATCCTTTGCTTTGCAGGGTGAAAACCAGTTTCGCTGTTTATCTTCTCAGCCAACAACAGAGCAAAATGTCGATATTGATATTGGCGAGTGCAGTTATCTGCACACTTTCGAGGCAGGAAAAATAACCGACTCACTCCTTTTCTACCCCATCTTAAGTATGGGAGCAGTTATGTCAGCAAAAGAGCAGGGCATGTTGATAGGAGGGGGGCTGGGTACCAACTACAAGTTCTATAAAAACTTCAGTATCTTATTGGAGGGAGGTACATATTGGCTTAGCGATGTGGAATATGGAAAGCGGGGAGAAGCGCTGAAAAACTACGGTGGTCATTGGCAGGCATTTACAAAACTGGGCCTGCA
>JBFGZH010000119.1:0-7369 GCA_041586895.1 Psychromonas sp.
CATATTGCTATGCTCCATTTTCATATCGCCATGTTCCATATTGCTATGCTCCATTTTCATATCGCCATGTTCCATATTGCTGTGATCCATATTACTATGATCCATTCCCTGCATACTCTCGGACATATGCTCAGCAGAGAGCGTAGTTAAGGCTAACAGCTTATCCAGGTGCTGCTGCATCATCTGTGCATCATCACCTTTAACACCCTGTACATAACCGCGCAGCTCACTTTTTATCTGCGCCAGCGAAGCTTCCATGTGCATCTCTGTCATTTCAGAGTGCTTTTCATCGGCCAATACGCTTGCAACTGGCAGTGATAAAAATAATAAACCGCTTAGTGCTAATGCTATTTTACTTTTTTTAATGTTCATCTTTGTTTCCTTTTTGTATTTAATCAATTGTTACTTATGTAAATTTTTATCTTAAATAAAGCGCCCTTTAAACCTTACAAGAGCGCGCTAAACTTATTGCTCAATCACTGTTCAGCTGCTTACGCAGGCTGATTTTTTTCCACTGAAAGTACACCGCAGGCAAGATCAGCAGGGTCAGAATAACCGCGCTGACCATGCCACCGATCATCGGTGTGGCGATGCGCTGCATAACTGATGATCCCGTGCCATCACCGTACATAATAGGGATCAAACCAATCACCACAGTTGCCACCGTCATCATTACCGGCCGTACACGTAATCCAGCCCCATCGACAACGGCTTCCCTTAAATCATCAAGGTTAAAGTCGCCAAGACGCTGTGTTTTTTTAGCTGCCAATGATTGGTTTAAATACAACAGCATAATCACACCAATCTCTATCGACACGCCAGCTAAGGCGATAAAACCAACCCCGACCGCCACGGAAAAGTTAAAATCCAGCAGGAACATCAGCCAGATTCCGCCCATTAATGCAAAGGGTAGCGAGGCTAAAATAAGCAACACTTCTCCAACACGGCGGAATGCCAAATACAGCAGAATGACAATAATTGCCAGAGTAAGCGGAATCACTTTTGCCAAACGCGCATTGGCTTTTTCCATATACTCGTATTGCCCTGACCAGACTAGCGAGTATCCTCCCGGCAAATCTAATTGCTGATTAACAATCTGCTGCGCATCTTGCACGTAGGAGCCCAGATCGCGGTTTTCAATATCGACAAAGATCCAACCATTGAGACGCGCATTTTCTGTTTTTATCATCGGCGCACCGGCTTCGATATAAACATTGGCGACATCATTTAAAGTGATCGTCATTTTGCCGGGCGTGACAATAGGCAGACTTTTCAGTGCCGAGACAGAATCACGATAATCGTTCGGATAACGCAGGTTGACCGGATAACGTTCTAAACCTTCAATGGTTTCAGTGATATTTTTACCGCCAATCGCCACCGCCACTAATTGTTGGATGTCGGCAATATTGAGCCCGTAGCGCCCGGCTTTTTCACGATCAATATCGACTTTCACATAGCGGCCTCCCGTTACCCGCTCTGCATACACAGATGCCGTGCCCTCAACCGTTTTTAGAATGCTCTCAACCTGCTTGCCGATTTTTTCAATTTCACCTAAATCCGCCCCCGCTATTTTAATACCTATTGGCGTTTTAATGCCCGTTGCCAACATATCGATACGCGTTTTAATCGGCATAACCCAGGCATTGGTTAAGCCGGGAAATTGGATCAAACTATCCAACTCATCGATCAGCATTTTTTTAGTCATGCCCGCTCGCCATTGGTCTTTAGGTTTAAATTGAATGGTGGTTTCAATCATGGTCAGCGGCGCGGGATCTGTCGCAGTTTCAGCACGGCCTATTTTCCCCCACACTGTTTTCACTTCCGGCACGGTTTTAATCAGTTTATTGGTCTGCTGTAATAACTCGCGCGCTTTACCTATCGAGATCCCCGGATAAGTGGTCGGCATATACATGAGATCCCCTTCATCAAGCGGCGGTATAAACTCACTGCCGATTTTACTCACCGGATAAAATCCCACTACTAACACAACTAACGCAAAACCGATCACCAGTTTTGGAAAACGTAAACTAAAAGCTAAAACTGGCTGATAGAGTTTCACAAAAAAGCGGTTTAACGGGTTTTTATGCTCAGGTAATACTTTACCACGGATAAAATAACCCATTAAAACTGGAATTAACGTAATGGCCAAGCCCGCAGAGGCGGCCATCGCATAGGTTTTGGTAAATGCCAGTGGTGAGAACATCTTGCCAGACTGCCCTTCTAAGGCAAAAACAGGCAAGAAACTAAAAGTAATAATGAGCAATGAGAAAAACAGTGCGGGGCCAACCTCAGTGGTCGCTTTACTGATCACCTGCCAGCGATTTTCATCGGTAAGCTCTGCTCTTTCTATATGTTTATGAACGTTTTCGATCATTACAATCGCACCATCGACCATAGTGCCGATAGCGATGGCGATACCGCCCAGCGACATGATATTGGCATTAATTCCCTGCCACGACATAATAATAAAAGCGGCAAAGATACCCACCGGCAGGCTTAATAACACCACCAACGACGAACGGAAATGGAACAGAAAAGCCGCACACACCAGGATCACCACGATAAACTCTTCAAGCAGCTTGTGATACAGGTTTTCTACTGCGCTATTAATGAGCTGCGAGCGGTCATAGGTAGGAATAATTTCCACCCCATCCGGCAGACTTTTCTGCAAGGCATTGAGTTTGTCTTTAACCGCGGCAATCACCCCCTGCGCATTCTCACCAAAGCGCATCACAATCACCCCACTGACCACTTCACCTTCACCGTTCAGTTCGCTAATGCCACGGCGCATTTGTGGACCAAGATTTATCTCGGCCACATCACCTAATAACAGTGGAGTGCCCTGTGCATTCACTTGCAGCGGAATCGCTTTGAGATCAGCAATGGATGAAATATAACCCGAAGTACGCACCATATACTCGGCTTCGCCCATCTCGATAACGCTTGCGCCACTTTCCTGGTTGGCATTTTCAATCGCTTTGGCAATCTTATTAAGCGGTAGGTTATAGGCACGCAGCTTATTAGGATCAACACGCACCTGATACTGCTTAACCATGCCGCCGACAGTCGCCACTTCGGAAACCCCGGCAACGGTTTGCAGCTCAAACTTTAAAAACCAATCCTGTAAGCTGCGCAGTTCACTTAAATCATGCTTACCGCTTTTATCAACCAGTGCATAACTGAAGATCCAGCCTACCCCCGTCGCATCCGGCCCTAATGCCGAGCGCGCTTCTTGAGGCAGGTCCGGCGCCACCTGCGAGAGATACTCCAGGACCCGTGAACGTGCCCAGTAGATATCGGTATTATCGTCAAAGATAATATACACATAAGAGTCGCCAAAAAATGAGTAGCCGCGGACTGTTTTCGCACCGGGCACCGATAACATGGCCGTCGTCAATGGATAAGTGACCTGATCTTCAACCACCTGCGGGGCTTGACCCGGATAACTGGTTTTGACAATAACCTGCACATCACTGAGATCCGGAATCGCATCTATCGGTGTTTTCTGAAGAGCAAACACTCCATAGGCAACAATCGCAATGGTTAACAATAAAACCATAATGCGGTTTTTAATGGACCAGTTTATTATTCCAGCAATCATAGCGTCACCTCTTTATTAATGAGGTTTAAGTGCGATGCTTCTGACGGGTCCAGAGCAGAATGAGCGCCTAAATCTAACCAGTCCAGATCATCCTCTTCCGGCTCAGATGCTGGCTGCGGCTCTATTGGCTGCATACGCTCAAAGTCGGCGCTGATGCTGGACTCTGAATCTAATAGGAACTGTGCGGAGGTGACGATCTTTTGACCTTCACTTAAGCCCGACAGCACCTCCACTGCCTCTTGGCTTTCTAAGCCTAAATTGACCGACACAGATTTAAACTGGCCATTGCCTAAGGCTAATACCACACGATTCATATTGCCCGCATAGATCACCGCTTCGCGTGGAATCTGCAGGCGTTTTTCAGCCATTTGTGGTGTTAACCTAACACTGGCAAACATATTGGGTTTTAGTTGAGATGTTGGATTATCAAACTGCAGACGAACACGCAGAGTACGGTTATTGGCGTTCATTTCCGGGTAGATAAAATCAACCTGCCCCTGCCATTTTTGGCCGGGAAAATAATCTAAAGTCATAGAAGCTGAATCGCCCAGTTTAACCAGGGAAACCTGCTCGGCAAAGACCTCGACATCAACCCAAACTGTATCTAAATTGACCGCTTTAATAACCTGAGTGGCCGGAGAAATAAACGCCCCTTCGCTTAATTTAAGTTCAGAAATAGTGCCCTTTTGCGGTGCATACACTGTAATATTCTGGGAAACTTTTCTACTTTTTATTATTTTTTCAATTTGCTCTTTGCTCACCCCTAATGCCTGTAAGCGCACTTTTGATGCGTTAACTAACGCCTGACGGTTCAGGTTTAAGGCATTAAGCAGGGACTCCTGCGCCTTGACGAGTTCCGGCGAATAAAGCGCAAACAGTGGTTGCCCTTTTTTAACTTCGCTTCCGACTGATTTCACATAGAGCTTTTCAATCCAACCCGATACACGGCTATTAATTTGCCACAGCGCATCCTGATTGGCCTGCACTGTGCCTAATGTGTTAATTGTCAGCGTAAATGCTTCATTAACCACGGTACCCGTACGGACTCCAAGGTTATTTTCAACCGCTGCGGAAATTTTCACTAAGCCCGCTTCAGACTCACCGCCGGCTTCCTCATAAACGGGCACTAAGTCCATGCCCATCGGGGATTTACCGGGTTTATCGCGGCGATAGTTGGCATCCATAGGCGCAACCCAATATAAAATTTTAGGCTCAGCCTTTTTTTCTTCGGCATAAACAGGCACCAAGTCCATGCCCATCGGTGATTTACCGGGCTTATCACGGCGATAGTTGGCATCCATAGGGGCAACCCAATATAAGATTTCAGGCTCTGATGCAACCTCTTGTTGTGAAAATAAACTATTGATTTGCTGGATATTAGTGGCAAAAAAACCGACTACTAAACCCACTATTAAAACTAATACATAACGCATAATAATTTCCTTTTACAGTGCCTGAAAATAACGGATTTTAGAGAGACTTTTCAGGCCATCGAAATACAGTTGTTGGTATTCTAAAGAGAGATTCTGCTCATTAATGTAGGCATCAATCACTGCCTTGAAAGGGCGGGTATTGGACTGGTAACTTTGCTCCAGCAGCTTAACATGCTGTTTTGCCTGTTCCAGCAAACTCTCCTGATAACGTGCTTGCCGCGCCTTAAGCTGCTGATAGTTTACAATTTCAGCATTTAATTGCGCATTAAGCTGGCGCAACAACAAACGCTGTTCAGCTTGTTTCTGCCCTTTAAGTTGTTGTGCTGAGATAAGCTTTTGATCCTGGCGTTTATCGGTGAACAGCGGAATATCCATGGAGATAAAAGCACTGAGCAGATCAGAGCGGCGCTCGCCCATAGCATCCTCACTTAACCTATGCCCGTAACCGACTTCAACCTTAAAGCTTGGCTTGTAATCCTGCTCGGCAAGTGCAATACCGTTATCCGCCACGGCAATTTTTTGCGCTAACATTTTTACTTTCGGGTGTTGGCTAAGCAGTGCATAATGCTCACTGCTTCTTGCATTAACGGACGTTATATAGGACTCAGTTTCCGGCCATTCGGGTAGTTCACCCTTTAGCTGCGCATACGCATCCTGACCGACCCACTCGCTTAACAAGCTACGGTAATTAAGCGATTGCTGCGTTAAGCCGGCAATTTTGTCATCAAACTTATTGAGCGCAATTTCGGCCGCAAGCAGATCTTCATTTTCAGCCAGCCCCAGTGAAAACTGCGCTTGCAGATCGCGGTAAAAGCTGGAAAAAAGCTGCTTATTTTCTTTCACTAACAGTAATGACTTTTCCACAAAAAGGATATTAAACCACAACTGCTGTACATCTCTTTTCACCATCAGCTGACGATCTAAACCCTGCAAAACAGCCAGATCGGATTGCTGGTTAAAGCTTTTTCGGGTCAATTCGCGCTTTGCTCCGCGACTAAACTGCTGCGACAGCCCTACTGTGAGCTGGGTCATAGGCTCTTCATTCAAGGCAAAACTATCTGTCGGCAGATTAGCCATGCCCAGTTTTATCATCGGGTCGGCAAGCGTTGAGCCGGCAACCCCCTGTGCAATCAAGCTGGCTTGTTGAGCTTGATATATCTGTTGTGCAGGGTCGGATTGCATCGCCATCTGCTCGGCATCATTAAGGCTAATGCCTGATGCCCAAAGCTTAAAACTAAGCAACAACGTTAAACTAAACAGGCCGTTAAGAGTAAGGCGATGACTCGATAAAAAATACGTGGTGACCTTCATAATCACACTCCTTAATTACAACTCCCATTTGTTGTCAATGTTTTTTATACAAAAAAACAACAACACATTTTAAATACAGGAGTTCAGTAAAATTAAATTAATCTGTTACTTGATAAATAGAGTCTAAAACACTCAAAAATCAACCTTGCTTCAGCTAAGTGCTGAACAAAAAACAGTTAAGCTAAGAAAGGAGGCCGATATAAGGATTCAGGAAAGTAATAAGGGGAGAGTGAATTATCCGTTGGGTAGGAAAGTCGTAATTGAGTTTGCTCAATGGAGTAATTATGCTCTACAAAGTAAAGCACAGAGACCACGGTCATAAAATCACAGCTATTTTGGCAATCCATAGTGTGAGGCATTTCATGACCAGTACACTCGGTTTTGCCCATCTCCATATGTGAGTCGTTATTCGCCATAGGCATTGTGCAATTCACCATCGAAATCGAAGCCGTTTCAGCATTTAATAGAGGTGCAGCCGCCATCACTTTCTGAGTGAAAGTAAAGAGTATGCTGAGCATCAATATTAAGGTGATAAATCGCTTCATAGTTAAGTCGATTGGTGAATGAATAGGGTAATAATAGCCTATAACCTTAGGGGAAGGTCAATAGTTGATATATTTTTTTAATTTTTGGTAAATGATTCAAGGGAGTTTTGAGTCTTATCAGGAAATAATCCCGAAACCTTAAGACTCGCAAAGGAATTTGCTCACTTCAAGCCCTAAAAACTAGCGCGAGAAGTGATATGAGCCTTGATTTATTAACTCCGTTGTTGATAAAAATATTCAACACGCTCAATAAAAGTTAGCAACTTATCCACCGGCAGTTGATTAATCCCTGCGGCGGCGGCACGTCCGCCTCCAGTTGCAAACTGACTGCAGATATCACCGGCGCCCTGTTTATTACTAAGCGGTGCACGTAGTGAGACCAAATAACTACCATCGCCATTTTCGGTTAATACCGCATGTGCTGAATCGGGATTCTGATTAGCCAGTAAATTGCCATATACCCCGCCAATACGGCGCGC
>JBFGZH010000120.1:0-7365 GCA_041586895.1 Psychromonas sp.
GTATGTTTAGTGTTGGCAAAAACGATCGCTTTTTCCGGCCACTCATCTTCGATCAGGGTTAATAAAAGGCGCATTTTGTCTTCATTGGAAGGGTAAAAAAGCTCTTCGGTAATATTGGCGGAAGTCATGACCTCGGGTTCAATCTGAATATGTTCAGGGTCATTCATATGTTCAAAAGCAAGCTCCTGCACCTTATGTGACAGGGTTGCGGAGAATAACATGTTTAAACGCTCGCTGGCGGCGGGCATGCGCCGGAACAGATAACGGATATCTTTAATAAAGCCGAGATCAAACATACGATCCGCTTCATCGAGCACCACGCTCTGTATTGATCCCAGGTTAATCACGTCTTGTTTTACGAAGTCGATGATTCGACCTGTTGTGCCAATTAAAATATCAACGCCTTTTTCCAGTTTCTTGTGTTGAATTTCAACTTTCTCGCCCCCATATGCTAAACCTAAGCGCAACTTAGATGTGTTAGCGAGCGAGACGGCATCCTTGTGGATTTGAATTGCAAGCTCACGTGTCGGTGCTAAGATAATAGCCCGAGGTTGATTCTTGCGGCGATTTTCAGGTGGCTCATTACTTAATAAGTGATGAAATACTGCAGGTAAAAAAGCAAGCGTTTTACCGGTTCCTGTTTGTGCTTGTCCGGCAATATCCTTCCCCGCAAGGGTGATAGGCAGAGACAAAGCTTGAATAGGCGTGCAATATTCAAAACCTTTCGAGGTTAAACCTGAAATTAGACTTTCCTCAAGCGGGAAGTCTGTAAATTTTGTTTGAGTTAGATGTGTTTTATTCATTTGCAAAGCATAGCATTTTATACTTGCAATAAATATTGCGATCGATTCAAATATGAAAAATTAATTTTTTACATATTCGTGTTATAGTATTTATTTACTAGCCGATTCCTTCTGGAGAGAAAAATGAGCGATAATATTGTCACTTTAAGTGATGCAAGTTTTGAGCAAGATGTAATTAATGCTGAAGGTCCAGTTTTAGTGGATTTTTGGGCAGAATGGTGTGGTCCTTGTAAAATGATTGCCCCGATTCTAAAAGAAGTTGCAACTGAATATGCAGATAAAGTTACAATTGGTAAATTAAATATTGACCAAAATAGCGCGACACCATCTAAGTTTGGTATTCGTGGTATCCCGACATTACTACTGTTTAAAGATGGTAAAGTGGCCGCCACTAAAGTCGGCGCACTTTCAAAAGTTCAGCTTGTTGAATTTTTGGATGCTAATATCTAAAAATTAGCTTCTCTTTGCGGACGCTGTCCGCTCTACGAGCCCAAAATTCAGTGTAGATTGGATCTGTTGCCCTGTTCAGCATTTCCAATCTAGACTAACATCGATTTTAGTGCTATCTTTGCATTTCGTTTAAATCGTAAACAAATAAATTCTCAACCCCAACTATTCACTTACTTCAAACCTATACACCTATATAACTATATAACTTATGAATCTAACCGAATTAAAAAACACATCCGTCTCTAAGCTCGTTACACTTGGCGAATCCATGGGGCTGGAAAATTTAGCCCGTTTAAGAAAACAAGATATTATCTTTTCAATTCTAAAGGCCCATGCCAAAAGCGGCGAAGACATTTTCGGTTTTGGTGTCTTAGAGATATTACAGGACGGCTTCGGTTTTTTACGAAGTTCCGATAGTTCTTATCTGGCCGGACCTGACGATATCTATATCTCACCGAGTCAGATTCGCCGTTTTAATCTACGAACGGGTGATAGTGTCCAGGGCAAGATACGCCCGCCTAAAGATGGTGAACGTTATTTTGCACTACTGAAAATCAATCAAGTCAACTTTAACAAGCCAGAAAACTCCCGCAACAAGATCCTTTTTGAAAACTTAACGCCTATCCACCCTGATGAGCGTTTCCGCCTTGAAAGCGGTAACGGCAGTACCGAAGATATTACCGCCCGTCTTCTTGATCTGGTTTCCCCTATTGGTAAAGGCCAGCGTGGTCTGATTGTTGCACCGCCAAAAGCGGGTAAAACCATGCTCCTGCAGAATATTGCCCAAAGTATTACCATCAATAACCCGGATGCAGAGTTAATTGTACTGTTAATCGATGAGCGCCCGGAAGAGGTTACCGAGATGCGCCGCCTGGTACGCGGTGAAGTGGTGGCTTCCACCTTTGATGAGCCGGCAAGCCGTCACGTGCAGGTTGCGGAAATGGTGATTGAAAAAGCCAAGCGTCTGGTTGAACATAAAAAAGATGTGATAATCCTGCTTGATTCCATTACCCGTTTAGCGCGTGCCTACAATACCGTTGTGCCAAGCTCAGGCAAAGTATTAACCGGTGGTGTCGATGCCAACGCCCTGCAGCGTCCGAAACGTTTCTTCGGCGCAGCGCGTAATGTTGAAGAGGGGGGCAGTTTAACCATTCTCGCCACCGCACTGATTGATACCGGCTCTAAGATGGATGAAGTAATTTATGAAGAGTTTAAAGGTACAGGTAACTCGGAAATTCACTTAAACCGTAAACTTGCTGAAAAACGTGTCTACCCGGCCATTGATATTACTCGCTCAGGGACTCGTCGTGAAGAGCTGCTGACCAAGGCGGATGAATTACAGCGTATGTGGATTTTACGTAAAATTGTTCATCCTATGGGAGAAATTGGTGCAACTGAGTTTATGATTGATAAACTTGGCTTAAGCAAAACCAATGATGAATTCTTTGATGCCATGAAAAACCAGAAAGCAAAATAAGCTTTCTGCTCTGCTCACCCTTGTCTAACGCTACTTTCGGTAGCGTTTTTTTTACTCATTTTTAGGCAGAATAGTTATGAAATTTGATGATTTACGTGATTTTATTGCACAGCTTGAAGAAAAAGGGCTATTAAAACGCATTAGCCGGGAAATCGATCCGCATCTAGAGATGACGGAAATATCCGATCGCACCCTACGTGCCGGCGGTCCTGCGCTGTTATTTGAAAATCCCAAAGGCTATGACACACCGGTATTGACCAATCTCTTTGGCACGACAGAGCGCGTTGCGCTGGCGATGGGCAAAGAGAATGTCGGCGCATTAAAAGAGGTCGGGCAGTGGCTGGCCTATTTAAAAGAGCCTGAGCCACCTAAGGGGCTCAAGGCATTATGGGAAAAACTGCCGATATTTAAACAGGTTTTAAATATGCCCACTAAAAAAGTACGTAACCCGGCCTGTCAGGAAGTGATTATGCAGGGCGACGAGGTGGATCTGACTAAGCTGCCGGTGATGACCTGCTGGCCGGGGGATGTTGCCCCGTTAATTACCTGGGGGCTTACCATCACCAAGGGCCCTTATAAAAAGCGTCAGAACTTAGGCATCTATCGCCAGCAGTTACTGGGCAAAAATAAGATTATTATGCGCTGGTTATCGCATCGTGGCGGTGCCATTGACTATCGCGAGTGGCAGGAAGTCAACCCCGGCAAACCTTTTCCCGTGTCGGTTGCGCTGGGTGCTGATCCGGCGACTATCTTAGGTGCGGTGACACCTGTGCCTGATACTTTGTCTGAATATGCCTTTGCCGGTTTATTGCGCGGCTCGCGTACTCGGGTGACAAAGAGTTTAAGTAATGATTTACAGCTGCCGGCATCTGCGGAAATCATTCTCGAGGGCTATCTGCAGCCGGGAGAAGAGGCGCCGGAAGGCCCCTATGGCGATCATACCGGTTATTATAATGAAGTGGATGATTTTCAGGTGATGACGGTGACCCATGTGACTCACCGCCGGGATCCTATCTATCACAGCACCTATACTGGTCGCCCGCCTGATGAGCCGGCCATTCTCGGCGTTGCCTTAAATGAAGTTTTTGTGCCCATTATTCAGAAGCAGTTTCCGGAAATTGTCGATTTTTATCTGCCGCCGGAGGGCTGCTCATATCGAATGGCGGTGGTTTCCATTAAAAAGCGTTATCCGGGGCATGCTAAGCGGGTCATGCTGGGGATCTGGTCTTTCTTGCGCCAGTTTATGTACACTAAATTTATTATTGTTTGTGATGACGATGTCGATGTGCGCAATTGGCAGGATGTTATCTGGGCGATTACCACGCGTATGGATCCGGCCAGAGATACCACTATGGTGGAGCATACGCCTATCGATTATCTGGATTTTGCTTCGCCGGTATCAGGCTTAGGGTCGAAAATGGGCATGGATGCCACCAATAAATGGCCGGGAGAGACCGACCGTGAGTGGGGGCAGCCGATTACTATGGATAAAAAGGTTAAAGAAAAAATCGATGACCTTTGGCAGGAGTTAGATATTCTGTCATAATTGTTAACACGTTGTTAAATTTTAGCTGTTGTTTGTAGACAGCTCACTTGAAAAGAGAAATTCATGCAATCAGTTACCTGTAGTGTCAGCTCTATCGAAAAGTTAAATGATTTTTTATATCGTATTTTTTTGCATGCGCCGCAAGGCGTTGCTTATAAAGCGGGGCAATACCTGTCAGTGGTGATGGGGGAGGGCGATAAACGTCACTTTTCTATTGCCAATGCCCCTTCTGCTAAGCAGATTGAGCTGCATATAGGTGCTACGCCTGAAAACCGTTATGCCATGGAAGTGATTGAGCAAATGCAAAACACGGCGCAGGTTGAGGTTGAAATCGGCCATGGTGATGCTTATCTGCGTGAAGATTCGCAACGGCCGATTATTCTGGTGGCGGGCGGAACGGGTTTCTCCTATGTCAAATCGCTGTTTGAACAGATTGTTCACCTGCAGTTGAAAAACCCGGTGTATCTATTCTGGGGGGTGAAAGAGTACTCGCATTTCTATTTTGAAAATGAAGCCGTCGAGTGGGCGAAACAGCACGCGAATATTCATTTTCATCCGGTTATTGAACTGCCCGAAGCGCAGTGGCAGGGGCATCAGGGCTATGTTCATCAGGCGGTGCTGAATGAATTTGCTGATTTAAGTGATTTTGATATCTATGTGGTCGGCTCCTTTGAGATGGCCAAAATTGCCCGCGAAGACTTTATCAAACAGGGGGCTTCGGCGGAGCATATCTTTGGGGATGCCTATAGCTTTATCTAAAGCCCTAGGTAGGCAAACTATGGCTAATGATGCGGAGCAACACCCAGGCCGAATAGGGTATCTGCATAGAAATTAGCCTTTTTAGCTATTTATTAATTCTGCTCGCTGTCGCTTTTACTGAAAAGCAGGTAAAATGCGCCATCAATTTTATAGAGAGTGGAAAAATGCTTACCTCATCAGATAAATTTAGTGATATCCGGCCTTACAATGACGATGAAATTCAGCCTGCAATTCAGCGTGTTATCAATAATAATGAGTTTCTCGATGCGATAATCAGCTTTCGTTTCCCTAAGATTGCCAAAGTTGCCGGCTTTTTCTTAAAGCCTTTACTGCGCCGTTACTTTTTATATCGTTGGGGATCCGTTAAGAGTATTGATGAGATGCAGCAGGTTGTGGGCGGTTATATGCAGCATATGATTGACTCAACCACCAGCAAATTTACATACTCCGGCCTGGAAAATCTTGATCCGGCAAAAAGTTACCTTTTTGTTTCCAATCATCGTGATATTGCCATGGACCCTTCTTTTGTTAATTGGGCATTATTTTCAGAAAACTTTAAAACGGTGCGCATTGCCATTGGCGATAACCTGTTAAGCAAGCCCTATGTCTCGGATCTGATGCGTATGAATAAAAGCTTTATTGTCAAGCGTTCAGTCTCAGGTGTACGCGAGATGATGAAGGCTCTATCGCACCTCTCTGATTATATTTTCAGCTCACTGCAGGAAGACAGCAGCATCTGGATTGCCCAGAAAGAGGGGCGTGCCAAAGACGGTTTTGATAAAACCGATCCGGCCATTATAAAAATGTTTTATGTGCACGGTAAAAAGCAAAAAATAGCCTTTGCAGATTATATTAAACAACTCAATATTGTCCCTGTTGCTGTTTCCTATGAGTTTGATCCCTGTGATCAGCAAAAAGCGCAGGAGCTCTACGATAAAGCTGAAAAGGGCGAATATCAAAAATCCCAGTTTGAAGATATCGATAGCATTGTCCGTGGTATTGTTGGCCAGAAAGGGCATGTGCATGTGGCTTTTGGCTCACCGCTGCAGGGGGAGTTTGCCGATGCCGATGAAGTTGCCCAGGCAATAGATGCGCAGATCTACCATAACTATTACCTGCACCCTTCTAATTTTATTGCCGCCAAGCAGGACTCTGAGAAGATAACGGCAAGCGATCAGCAGGCCTTTGCCGCGCGTTTACGGGCGATTAAACCTGAGCTGCAGGAGACCGTATTAAGAATGTATGCCAACCCTGTCAGCCATCACAGATAACGCTCAACAGCGCTTAAAAACAATTCATATCCATTTTTTTATGCACATAGTGATTTTTTGCTATGTGCTTTTTTTGTTTTATATCTTATTGAAAATAAATAGAAAATATTTCATTAAATAATTATTCATCTTTATGCAGGCAACTGTTAACAGAGTTATCCACAGTTTTGTTCTGTATCAATAGTGAACAGCTACTTACCCTATGCAGCTATCAGTGCACAGATCAGCCGCGTGCTTTGCACTGCCGCCTTGTTGATCTTAAATGTTTTGCCTGATTGCTGTAAATCTGTTCAATTATTCCTGAGCGAATGGGTATAATCACTGTCTATTTTCTTTATATATTGGTAAAAAGCTCATGGTCACTATTCCTGATAATCCTTTTGTTCTTGTTGATGGCTCCTCTTATCTCTACCGGGCTTTTTATGCGCCGCCACATTTGACCAACTCTGCGGGGGAGCCAACCGGTGCTGTCTATGGTGTGGTTAATATGCTGCAAAGCTTATTGAAGCAGTTTAATCCCAGCCATATTGTCGTGGTGTTTGATGCTAAAGGTAAAACCTTCAGGGATGAACTGTATAGCGAATACAAGGCGCAGCGCCCGAGTATGCCCGATGATCTGCGCAGCCAAATTGAGCCTCTGCATAATGTTATTAAAGCGATGGGCCTGCCTATTTTAATTGTTCCCGGTGTGGAAGCCGATGATGTGATAGGCACATTGGCCCGTCAGGCAAGCAGTCAGGGCATCGCGACCTTAATCAGTACCGGTGATAAAGATATGGCCCAGTTGGTGGATAAAAATACCTTTCTGATCAACACCATGACCGATACCGTATTAGATGAACAGGCGGTGCAGGATAAATTCGGTATTCCGCCGCAGTTGATTATTGATTATCTCGGCCTGATGGGCGATAAGGTTGATAATATTCCCGGTGTGCCCGGTGTCGGCGAAAAAACCGCATTAGCTATGCTGCAGGGGCTCGGCTCGATGGATGAAATCTATCAGAACCTGGATAAATTGGCGGCCCTTGGTTTCCGCGGCAGTAAAAGCATGGCTAAGAA
>JBFGZH010000121.1:0-7320 GCA_041586895.1 Psychromonas sp.
AATCGCAGATAAAAATACATCAATAATACAATAATCCGCTTTCCATCCCAATTCAGCACAGAGTAACTTATGCAACTGATAAGCATCTTTACCTATTAATTGTTTGGGATGAGTTAAACCTATCCTTTCTAAGTCGGCAGAGATTGCTTTACCAATATTAGGCAAGTCCGTCATTTTAGAAACCGTATTTCGATCTGGTGATTTCATATTATATCCCCCCTTGGCACTATTAAAATAAGTACAAAAAAGTATAAGGCACACTATATGTAAAGCCGTCTATTTTCTAAACGGTTTCATTCTCATCGATAATATCCAGTACATAACCCATACCGCGAATAGTATGAATAAGTTTGGGCTCAAAGCGTTTATCCACCTTATTGCGTAAGCGGCGAATTGCCACATCAATAACATTGGTGTCGCTGTCAAAGTTCATATCTCAAACCTGCGAGGCGATTAATAAACGGCTTAATACTTCCCCCTTGCGCTGCATCAATAACTCCAAAAGAGAAAACTCTTTGGCGGTTAAGCTAATGGCTTCGTTATTCCTATAGGCACGGCAGCGCAGGAGATCAGCGATCTGTTTGAATTTTATGATGCACTCGCCGAAGATCGTAACATCAAGCTGCAACTAACGGGCCAGGCTGAAGTCAAAGGTGACAAACTGATGTTGTGTCGCGCATTCAGTAACTTAATTTCCAATGCCATACGCCATAGCTTTGAAGGCCGGGAAATTAATATCAAGATCACTTCCAACAAGCAATGCGTGGCGGTTGATGTGATTAATTACGGCCAGACCATTTCTCCCGATGACCTACCGCACCTGTTTGACCGCTTTTACCGCGTCGATAAAGCCAGAGCATGCAGCTCGCAGGAACGTGTCGGGCTGGGGCTGGCTATTACCCAATCCATCGCCAAAGCCCATAACGGCAAAGTTTATGCGCGTTCACAAGATAATGTAACGACTTTCACATTTACCCTCAATGAAGATAATGAAAAATAACCCACCCTGCGAGTGGCTAATATGGTGCTTTAAGCTATTGATTGCAAAGATATAGCCAACAGCTTAACGGAAAAACAGCAGCGGCTTTCACATAAAGCAAAAAGCCGATTTTGCAAGCGCCGCTCTGTAACAAAAAGTAACAGAATATTGCCGTAAGTAAATAATCGTAACTTAATGGGCAAGGTGACCGTGGCGACAAAAACTTATTTTTATCTTTTATATACTCCTTCCATCCATTCAACTCGATTTGCTTTTGCAGCGGCAAGGTTAAACAGTTGAATTCTTTTACTCATTAAAAACTAACTGGAGAGATATAAATGAATATATTTGGCAGTCTACAAAAAGTAGGAAAGTCGTTAATGCTTCCTGTCTCTGTCTTACCAATAGCGGGTATTCTACTCGGTGTCGGTGCGGCTAAATTTTCACTTTTACCGGATGTTGTTTCACAACTGATGGAACAAGCCGGTGGCGCTGTCTTTGGTAATATGGCGCTTATTTTTGCTATCGGTGTTGCCTTAGGCTTTACCAAAAATGACGGAGTAGCTGGTCTTGCCGCTGTGGTCGGTTATGTGATCATGATGCAGACCATTGAAGTACTGGCACCTGGTGCTAATACCGGTGTGCTTGGTGGCATTATTGCCGGTGGTATTGCAGCCGCTATGTTTAACCGTTTTTATAAGATCACCCTGCCTGATTATTTAGGTTTCTTTGCCGGTAAACGTGCCGTGCCGATTATGACCGGACTGACGGCCATCCTGATGGGCGCGGTCCTGGCTGTTATCTGGCCGCCAATCGGCGCCGGCATTGCCGCATTTTCTGATTGGGCTGCGAACCAGAACCCAACACTTGCATTTGGTATCTACGGTGTCGTGGAGCGCTCATTAATTCCCTTTGGTCTGCACCATATCTGGAACGTGCCTTTCTTCTTTGAAGCCGGATCTTGTGTCAGTGCAACAGGTGAGCAGCTGAACGGTATTTTAACCTGCTACCTGTCTGCTGATGATGCGACGCGTGCTGCTGGTAATGGTTTCGGTCAGTTAGCCGGTGCTTATATGTTCAAGATGTTTGGTCTTCCGGCTGCCGCTATTGCTATCTGGCATAGTGCTAAACCAGAAAACCGCGCCAAAGTAGGCGGCATCATGATTTCCGCGGCGTTAACGTCATTCCTGACCGGTATTACTGAGCCGTTAGAGTTTGCCTTTATGTTTGTTGCCCCGGTGTTATATGTTATTCATGCACTATTAGCCGGCTCGGCATTCGTTTTAACCAATATGTTAGGTATGGTACACGGAACTTCCTTCTCCCATGGCTTAATTGATTTCTTAGTCTTATCAAGCAACGCCAAGCAACTGATTATGTTCCCGATTCTAGGTCTGGGTTATGCGGCGCTTTATTACTCGGTATTCCGAGTGGTTATTGCTAAGTTCGACCTTAAAACACCAGGACGTGAATCTGCTGAAGAGGAATCAGAAGCTGTCAGTCTGGGCGACTCTGAAATACCCGCTCTGCTTGTTGCAGCATTTGGTGGCAAAGCTAATATCGAAAACCTGGATGCCTGTATCACCCGTTTACGTATCAGTGTTAACAATATCGAGTTGGTTAATAAAACTGAGCTTACAAGACTGGGTGCCGCTGGCGTTGTTATCTCAGGTAATGGTGTTCAGGCTATCTTCGGCACTAAATCTGACAATTTAAAAACAGATATGGAAGCTTATCTGGCAAGCGCAGAAAGCGACTTAAGTGCAGAAATGAACCCTGCCTAAAAAATAACTGCCGCTACTTGTAGCGGCTCCTCTGGTAATTAGCATAATACGCAGCACAGCTTGCGGAGATGCTAATTACCTTTTCCTTCTTAATCTTAGCGCTAAATACTTTCCTACCTCAAACCACTCTTTAACCATCATTGCATGATTGTTCAGAGCTGAGTCAAACTTGTAAGCGAATCTTTTTTGCAGAACTTGGAACGCGGATTTCAGTCCGCGCCCAAGAGCAGTAAATTGCTTTGCTTATCAGTTAAATGCGCGGGCAACCCGGCCTGTAGAGGTCAGCTGATACTGCTGCGCATAGGCAGGAATAAAGACCGACTGGCCTTTGCTGATAGTGACGCTTTCACCGCTTGCATGAGTCAGAGTCACATCAGCATCGAGCGCCAGCAGGATCTCCGCACTTTGTGTCGTTAGCGTTAAGCTATCAGCAGATGCAAACAGTGCAAATTTAAAATCATCAACCGGAATCGCATAATACTCTCCGCCCTCTTTCTGTTCAGGAGTAAACTGCAGCTCAGCAAAGGGGATAGGTTCAAATTTAGTGCAGGCCACCAGCTCATCAACATCCATATATTTTGGCGTTAAACCGGCACGTAAGACGTTATCTGAGTTGGCCATAATCTCCAGTCCTGTTCCTTTGAGATAGGCATGCGGGGTACAGGCATAGAGAAACATCGCCTCACCCGGCTGCAGAGTGATCACATTGAGCATTAACGGTGTAAATAAACCTATATCCCCCGGATGCTGCTCGGCAAGCTCGAGAATAAGCGCGAATAACGGCTCCTCTTTATTGGCATTTGCATAGTCAATCAATGCGTTAACAGCCGCTTCTTTTACTTCCCCCTGCAGGGACAGTAACGCCGAGAAAAAGGTTTTCAGACCGGCAGAGTTCGGCTCGGCGGCAAATGCTGCAAGCAGATCTTCAATAGCAGCAATATTGACTTTTTGAAATAATGCGATGCTTTCAGCGAAGACTCGAAAGCCATTCATTGCCAGGTAAGGGGTCAGCGCATAAACCAGCTCCGGCTTATGGTTCGGATCTTTATAGTTACGGTTGGCCGCATTGCGCGGAATGCCTGCCGCTTCCTCTTTGGCAAAACCGGCTTCAGCCTGTGCTTTACTTGGATGAACCTGTACGGATAATGCTTCACCGGCAGCCAGCACTTTAAACAGATAGGGCAGTTCAGCAAACTGGGCCTCTGTTGCGGCCGTTAAAACAGCAGCTTTGTCCTGATTAATAAAATCAGATAAAAGTTGTGTCTCACCATTGACCTTAATTTTAGAACAGCCATTTGGGTGAGCGCCCATCCAAATCTCTGCCTGATGAGCATTGTTCGGATTAGCAATGCCTAACAGTTTGCTGATAGAAGTACGGCTTCCCCAAATATAGTTTTGAATAATATTTTCCATTGGAAAAAAGCAAGGTAGATGTAATTGAGTCATAATAAACCTTTTTTAGAGCGAAAGAATCCACTGGCGTTTTATTTGAGGTTTTTTAAAACCTCTTATAAAACACCTGATAAATTGTTTTTAGATGAGTTAGTTAGCTTTGGGTAAGAGCTTTACTTTAACGGCAGCCGATTTCCGATCAGCAATGTGGCGGCGATATTTCTTGCCGTTCGAGTTAAATTTGCTTCAGCTTCTGTTAATACTTGAGGAAGTTTTTGTGGTGATCTAACAGTACCGAAGATACTGTTAATATTGTCGTAAAGTGCTTCAACCTTTGTGCCTAATGATCCGGCAATAGCAATTACAGGAATATTTTTTTGATTGGCGCGTTTAGCTATGCCATAGGGGGCTTTTCCCTGTAGGGTCTGGTTATCCATCTGCCCTTCACCTGTTATTAACAAGTCAGCATTCTTTAATGCCAGATCCGCATTGAGCACATCCAGAATCACTTCGATACCTGCTTTGATCTGTATCGTAAACGCAAGACTTAACCCTAATGGCGCTCCACCTGCCGCCCCAAATCCAGCTGTATATTTCTGGTTTATACCTGTGCTTTGCTGGCCAATCTCTGCAAAGTTTTGCAATGCACTATCAAGCTGCTTTACCTGTTGTGCATCAGCACCTTTTTGCGGTCCAAAAACAGTACTAGCACCACTTTCTCCGCATAAAGGGTTATCAACATCACAGGCAACGATAAACTCAACATTGGCACAACGTTGGTCAAGATTGCTGAGGTCGATAGAAGCTAAATCAGCAAGTGCAGCCCCGCCCAATGGCAGCTCATTACCCTGCGTATCTAATAATTGACCGCCGAGAGCCTGTAGAATACCCGCGCCACCGTCATTAGTTGCACTGCCGCCTAGGCCAAGTAGAATCTTTTCTACACCTAGATCTAATGCCTGCTTAATAATTTCACCTGTACCAAAAGTCGTTGCTTTTAACGGCTCGCGCTGTTCCGAAACAAGCAGATCCAAACCTGACGCAGCAGCTATTTCGATAAGTGCGGTTTTACCACCTTCAAGCAATGCCCACATTGCATTAATTGATTGACCTAATGGCCCCGTTACCTGCGAATACCTCTTTTCACCATCAAGTGCCTGCAGCAGAACTTCAACAGTGCCCTCACCGCCATCTGCTAAAGGTAATTTAATAAATTCGGCATCTTTGAAAACCTGAGAAAATCCATTTTCAATACAAGTAGCAACCGCCATGGCTGAAAGAGATTCTTTAAATGAGTCGGGTGCGATAACAATTTTCATCATTTCACCTATTACCCCTTATTGCTAAGGGGCCTTAGTTAATATTTACTTAGAATTTAACGCGGAAGGTCTTCGCCTGACACGGCGCTAATGTACCGAAGTCCTGCGCTTTCAGTGCAGCAGCGGCAGCTTTTGGCGTTTCATCCAATAAGGTTTCCAGCCACTCGGTAACAGCTGTGCTAAACTCAACCTCACCAGCCGCTGCGGCGGTTTCAGAAGGATTGTAAACACGCATAATTAACGCATCCTCATCTTCTGCTTTCTTCAGCACGCTTAATACCAGACCATTTTTCTCTGTGCTTAATAAGCTGTAAGTTAATGGCAGGTTCTGCTCACCGACGTTCAGTTTCATGGCGTTGTATGGAATTTTGTTATAACACTGGATTGGCGTCACATTATCACGCGCCTGCGCCATCACATTTGCATCTATGTGATTACCGGCAAAGGCAAACAGGGTAAATTCACACACTAATTTGCCACGCACTTGTGAGTCCGGTGCCGGAATCTTGATCCCCGATGGGCGCCCCGGGCGAAGCAGTAAGTTTTCTTTGCCCAGTACACCAACACCACGGAACAATGTCAGTGCTAATGTGTCACGCTGTTCACTCTGACTGGCAATGACTTCAAATTCACGCAGGCCGTTGGTCATCACCGCCATACCTGCCTGGCCATTTTCCAGCGCCGCAAAGTTCATGAGCTGATAGATAGGCACAGGTGCTTCTTTCCATTTTTCATCGATCCAAACCTGCATCGCCGGATCATCAGTCGGACGGGTGATCAGACCAAACTGGTTATCAGCAACAACGCTATCAGTGACAAATGCTGTTGGGATCAGCACACGCAGACGATGGTCATCCGCCTGGTTATCGAGCTCCATACGTACTTCGATACGACGGGTATTCTCTTTCAGCACAACCTGGCAGGCTAGATCGATATAACCGTCCTGGTTAGTACGTTCTTCACGCGCCTGCAGGTCAGAAGGTACATCCATACGCAGCCTAATAGTCGCAACAGACTGCAGCGCTTGATGTTCAACCGTTACCTCGGCGTCAAACTCATTTGAATATAGCAGCCACTCTTTACGCGAAGGTGAGTAATCGTACTCATCACCGTCATCTGAGCCATCTTCAAGACGCAGTACCTGCTCAAATGTCTGCTCAGTCTCTTTATCAAAAATAGTTAATGTGCCGTCACCGTTAACAGTGATTTTGTAGAAGCTGTTTTCCAGTACATTTTCTTCTTTTTCTGCAGCCGCCTGCACTGCCCCCTGCTCATTCCCCTGGATATGCAAAGTCGTAAAGCCCATTGCCGGCACTTTAACTTTAAGCTGAATATCAAACTCCATAAACGGGTCATAGTTACCGTAATGAACGATTTGACGGTCGATTTTACCCGGATCAATTTCACGTTGCGCTTCGATAAAGTACTCAATCTGATTACCGGCATCATCAAAGATATTAAATTCCTGCGCACGGATAGTGATCATAGTGTTGACCACTTCTTCGCGTTCGTAGGGCGAAAGGTTAAACAGCGCCAGTTTGTCACAGCCTTCTTTAGCAGGCATATGATCGACAATTTTACGTTTGTAGAAAGTGATCAGGTTAGTGGCCATATCATCGGCAAGGATATAACGGTTAAGGATTTCCGCATGGACCTTATCACTACAACAACAACCGATAGAATCGTGAGCATGGTTTTTCATGCTTTCTTTCCACATTTTCTCAATAAGACCGTGGTGATATTCAAAACCCAGTTTCCAGGCAATCGCCGCCAGCGGCTCAAGGATATTGACAATTTTATTTTCAACTTCAGCATGGATAAGCTTGATATCCATACGTGTTGAAGA
>JBFGZH010000122.1:0-7304 GCA_041586895.1 Psychromonas sp.
GCCAGTATGGGTGATGTAAGTACGTGTTGGGATTATGCAGTTGTCGAGCGTTTCTTTGGTAGTTTAAAGCATGATTGGATACTAAAAATCGCTCAACAACTCGGTATATATGAAGAATGATGTTAAAGAATATATGCATTATTACAACTTAGAACGACTACATTCAGTGAACGGTGATTTATCACCGATTGATTACGAGAATTCGTTAAGAAAAGTGTCCAATTGGGGTTGACCAGGACAAGAAGAAGTGGCTTTGCTTTTCTATACTATACTCTGTAGGGTGACAGGAGATAAGAATATGCCAAATGAACTTGATCCGCGAATTGACCAATGGTACGCCCACCTTGATAAAGGACAGCGTTTTTATGTCATTGCCGTTAATGAAGAAGAAGAGACTGTTGAAGTACAATATTTTGATGCCGATATTGAAGCGTTCAGTTTAGAGGAATGGCGAGAACTGCAGATTGAGTTGAGCGAAGCACCGGAAAACTTTACAGGCGCCCTGGATATCGCAGAGCAAGATGACCTGGGCACAGAGATAACCGACACTCAGCCCGAAGATTGGGCTGAGCCTGGTGAATATTTCCGCCGCCCCAATGAATAAAACTCAGCAGACTTTGTTGCTTTTCAATAGCAGTAGTTCAGCAAAAATTACCAGCTTATGCTGAAGGTCGGCAAGCTTTTGACCTTTCGCTGAGCTGGCAGAAAAGATTAAAATGCACTTGAGCTGTTTATGCCGCTTGCTGCTCCAGGTAAGCCAAGGCTGTCAGCATAGCCTGCTCCTGAAATTTTTTTAACTGCAGATCACGCACATCCGGTATTACCTGTGCTTTCGCCAGCCCTTCTTTTATATAGGCACTGGATAACACATAGACGTCAAAATCGGCCATTAACTGCAGCGCCCCTTCAATTTTAAAGCTAAGCGGATTACCGGCATGCTTACCTTTTAAAGCACGCTGTTTAATCACCACAGTCCCCACTTTATAATCTTTCATTAACTGCATAAAATCAAATTGAAACTTTTTCAGTGGTTCACTATTAATCGCATCAGGCAAGGTTAATTTTGCCACTCGTACTTTAGGCACATCATATAAACCATTATTTAGCTGCATTATGCTGATAATAGCTTCATTACCCGTTAACTCTACACCACATACTCTCATGAAAAATTCCTCCGTTTAAACAGCGCGCATTATTATGTAAATAGCACTTGCAAGCAACCTTCATGTTAAAGGCAGTGGTTTTCCAATCATTATCAACAGCAAAAACACCATCAGAGATGCTGCTTTGCTGTTGTCTAATGGCTTTATCCATCTGCCTACCGTAGAGAAGAAAGCGCCAGCCCTGCTTGATACGCTTTATTTATGCATTTTTAAATTAATCATGCGAATAGTCGCACCTACACCCGCGAGAACCTGATTGGTGTTTATTCCGCGCGTCGTCAGTTTCTGACCATTATCCGACCAGGTTATTGAACATTCGGTGAGGGCGCCCGTCTGTCCTCCGGGAGGAATACGCAGCTGATAATCGAGTAATTCCGGAAATTCAAACTGCTCTTTATCCAGTATTTTTTTCATCGCGGCGATAAAGGCATCAAAGCCGCCGTTACCGCTGCCGCTGGCCTTATAAATGTTGTCATTGAGGCGCACCCTGACACTGACCGTCGATTCTAAATCTAAACCGGAATTAATGGAGCAGTTTAGCAGTTCAAGGTAGTTATAATCATTACGCTCAAGCAGATCGGCAATAATAAAAGGCAGATCATCGGCACTGATGCTCGCTTTCTGATCGCCTAAACGGACGATACGCTGTAACAGTTTTTTCTGTTGTTGCTCGTCAAGTTCGATATCCATCGCCTCAAGGTTTTTGGCAAGTGAGGCTTTGCCGCTCATCTTACCCAGTGCATAACTGTGCGAACGTGCAAAACGCTCCGGTGTTAATGCGGAAATATAAAGGCCGCCTTTTTTATCACCATCGGCATGAATGCCGCTGGTTTGTGTAAAGACATCCGCACCGACAATCGGTGTATTATCTGCGACGTGTTTACCCGAAAACCTTTCCACCAACAGGCTTAGATTATGTATCTCACTTTCATTGATATTAACGGCTCTGCCAAGCTTATCTTTTAAGGCCACCGCAACTTCCGTTAAGGATGCATTACCGGCGCGTTCGCCAAGGCAGTTCATCGTACAGTGAATAGATGACACTCCGGCTTTTACCGCAAACATCGCATTTGCGGTAGCAAGGCCGTAATCATTATGGGGGTGAAAATCAAAGTTAAGATTAGGAAAGCGCTCGACCATATCACTTAAGCTGGAAAAAACCTCATCGGGTGACATCACGCCTAATGTGTCCGGCAACATAAAATGGTCGATACCTGCATCCTGCAGTTTGTTAAGCATTGCATAGACATATTCAGGGCTGTCTTTATAGCCATTGGACCAGTCTTCAAGATAAATATTAACGCGTAAACCCTGTTGCAGTGCATAGTTCACCGTACGCTTGATATCGACGATATGTTGCTCCAGGCTTTTACCCAACTGCTCAGTGCAATGTTTTAAGCTGCCCTTTGCCAATAAATTTAAAACTTTTCCGCCCGTATCTGTTATCCAGTCGACACTTAACTTGTGATCCACAAAACCCAGTACTTCGATTTTATTCACTAAACCTTCTGCAGCAGCCCAACGGTTAAGTTTGCTTACTGCATCTTTTTCGCCCTCAGAAACACGCGCAGACGCCACTTCGATACGGTCAATTTTTAGTTTTTGTAATAGTGCTTTGGCAATGCTGACTTTTTCAGCAGGAGAGAATGAAACCCCTTGGGTTTGTTCGCCATCGCGTAATGTTGTATCCATCAACTGTACAGTGGCATTTTGTTGCGTCATTACCTTACTCCATCTATAAACAGGTTTAAAAGCTTATTGGGTTGATAATCTAAATCAATCCAATCTGTTTTCATATAGTAAAAAGGCGCAATAGATGCGCCTTTTAAAAACTAATAAAGATTATCCTTTCAAAATTTGAAAGCGACCTTTATTTCCATAACCATGGTAGTTGTTGTTTTTGCTTTTCTTCAAAGGCAGTGATTTTATCTTCGTGCTTTAAAGTCCAGGCAATATCATCAAGACCTTCAAGTAGAGACTGTTTACGGAAGGCATCCACTTCAAAGCTGATCTCCAGGCCGCCAGGTGTCGTTACTTTTTGTGCTTCAAGGTCAACAGTAAACTGAACGCCTTCATTAGCAGCAATTTCAGCCATAAGTGCAGCCAGTTCCTCTTTGCTCACTTTAATCGGCAGAATACTGTTTTTAAAACAGTTGCTGAAGAAGATATCGGCAAAGCTTGTCGAGATAATAGTATTAAAACCGTAATCTGCGATTGCCCAGGGAGCATGTTCACGTGAAGAGCCACAACCGAAGTTTTCACCGGCAACCAGGATCTTAGCACCTTGGAAAGCAGGTTTATTCAATTCAAAATCAGGGTTTGGCGTGACATTATCTTCCAGGAAACGCCAGTTATGAAACAGGTGAATACCAAAACCGGTACGCTCTACCTTTTTCATAAAGTTTTTAGGAATGATTTGGTCTGTATCAACGTTACTGCGATCCATTAATGCCGCAATGCTGGTATGTTTAGTATATGGTTGCATTATCTTCGCCCCTATTTCCAATCTCGAATATCTACAAAGTGGCCTGCAATTGAAGCCGCGGCTGCCATCGCTGGTGATACCAGGTGGGTACGTCCACCTTTACCTTGACGACCTTCGAAATTACGGTTTGAAGTCGAAGCACTACGTTGACCGTCTTTTAATTCATCGCCGTTCATTGCCAGACACATTGAACAACCCGGATCACGCCATTCCCAACCGGCATCAATAAAGATCTTATCTAAGCCTTCCTTCTCCGCCTGTACTTTTACAGGGAAAGAGCCCGGTACAGCAATCGCCTGTACACCCTGTGCAACTTTTCTGCCTTTCAGTAATTCTGCTGCAGCACGGAAATCTTCAATACGGCCGTTAGTACAAGAGCCGATAAATACAATATCAATATTGATATCGGTTATTTTCTGACCGGCTTTAATGTTCATATATTTAAGTGCACTTTCACAGGCCTGCGCTTTAACTGCATCGCTAAAGTCAGATGGTGCAGGAACGACAGCATTGACAGCTGCAACTTGCTCTGGCGAGGTGCCCCAGGAAACTTGCGGCGCAATATCTTCGGCCTTCAGGGTGATCACTTCATCAAACTCTGCACCTTCATCAGATGCAATTGATTTCCAGTATGCAACTGCCGCATCCCAGTCATCGCCTTTAGGTGCAAATTCACGCCCTTTCAGGTAATCAAAAGTCGTTTGGTCCGGTGCAACCAGGCCGGCACGCGCACCCGCTTCGATTGCCATATTACATAGCGTCATACGACCTTCCATGGACAGAGCGGTAATAGTGTCACCGGCAAATTCCATGACATAACCCGTACCACCAGCTGTACCTGTTACACCGATAATTGCCAGGGCAATATCTTTAGCCGTTGCAAACTTGGAAAGTTTACCTTCAACTTTTACCAGCATGGTTTTGGCTTTCTTCTGTTGTAATGTCTGCGTTGCCAGTATATGTTCAACTTCAGAAGTACCGATACCAAATGCCAAAGCACCAAATGCGCCATGCGTTGCTGTATGGCTGTCACCACAACAAACCACCATTCCCGGGTGAACAAAACCATGTTCCGGAACAACGATATGGATAACACCGTTCTGCTGACTGTCCATGCCATACAGATTGATCTCATTCTCGGCACAGTTTGCAGTCATGGTTTCAACTTGCTTTTTAGCAATAGGGTCAACAATGTTGAAACGATCTTTGGTTGGCACACAATGATCGATTGTACCTAAAATACTGTGCACGTTGCGCACTTTACGTTTTTTCAGACGAAGACCTTCAAAGGCTTGAGGGCTTGTTACTTCGTGCATCAGATGTCTGTCAACATAGAGAAGCGGGGAGCCGGCTTCTGGTTCATAAACCAAATGTGCATCCCAAATTTTTTCATACATTGTTTTAGTCATTTTCTTCCTTACCACACTAAATGCTTTTGCTATTACAACCATCATCCTTCGACAGACACCTGGAGGAATCATTATCAAGAGGCGGGTTGCTTGGGGTTCCAAACAATTCATTCTAATGGATTGCTCCCCATCTCACAAGATAGGAGCCGAAAAATCATTGCCATTGCCAACCGCTACGGGCAAACAATAATATAAATGGATGATTTTCCATTATTTACGTAATATAACGCTATCTTTTTCTTTTTTGGGGTAACTATGCAATTTGATATAATAACCACACCAGCACAATTGCATGACTATATAGCAACACTTGATAACAGTCCTATTTCTCTCGACACAGAGTTTGTACGCACCCGTACCTATGTTGCCAATCTCGGCCTACTACAGGTGTCACAAAATCAAAATATCACACTAATCGATCCTATTGCCGTCGGCGATATTTCAGGCTTCTGGTCGGCATTAGACGGCAAGGATTGTATTTTACATGCCAGTAGCGAGGATTTAGAGATTATCCGCCAACACAAAGGCGACCTCAATTTCACGCTGTTTGACACGCAGATTGCCTGTGCCTTTTTAAATATCGGCGCTTCCTTAGGCTATGCGAAAATGGTTGAAGTCCTTGAAGGGATCAGCGTTGACAAAGGTGAATCACGCACCGACTGGTGTGCCCGCCCGCTAACCGCCAAGCAGATCAATTACGCGGCCGTGGATGTCCTGTATCTGCAGCCATGTTTACAAACCCTGCAACAACAGCTTGAAGAAAAGAACATGAACAGTTTTTTTGAGCAGGAGTGTCAGTCGATTCTTGAGCAGAAGATGAAACAACAGGATCCGGATAACGCCTATAAATCACTGAATAACCTGTTTAAACTGGACCGACATGGGCTTGCCGTTATTCAAGCACTGGCCAAATGGCGACTGCAGACGGCAGAAGCGCGTAATCTTGCCCTTAATTTTGTGATTAAAGCCGACCATCTCTGGTTACTGGCGCATTACCGCCCGACTTCAATGAAAGATCTGCACCGTTTAAACCTCTTGCCTAATGAAATCCGCATCCATGGACAGGCCGTTTTAAATATTATCAATGCTGTCGAACAACAGGATCCTGACAGCTACCCTGCCCTGATAACCCGATTAGTCGATTTTCCCGGTTATAAGAAAACCCTGAAAATGCTCCGTGAAAAAATTAAACTCTGCGCAGAAAAGCATGATCTCCCTATCGAATTAATTGCCTCTAAACGTATTATTAATGAATACTTAAGCTGGTTATGGAAGCTCGATGCAGAGCAAAGGCAACAAGCCGACAAACCGAAATTATTAACCGGTTGGCGATTTGAGTTGATCGGTCATCAATTTGAGCATTAAAACGGATTAAAATGCACTGGCAAATCCTGCTCTGTGTCTTCCCTGCAATTAAGGAACAGCCCTATTTATGCCTGCTTATGAATCCCCTGTCGCAACCTCAACTTCCTGGCTGCAGAGCTGCAAAATCTATCTGGAAAAACGCGTCGCTATTCTGTTTTTCCTCGGCTTTTCTGCAGGGTTGCCCATTTTACTGGTTTTTTCCACCCTCTCTTTCTGGCTGCGCGAGGCCGATGTAAGCCGTGCAAGCATCGGTTTTTTCAGCTGGATTGCACTTGCCTATGCATTTAAATGGATCTGGTCCCCTTTTGTCGACCGTTTATCATTGCCGCTGTTAAGCAAATGGTTAGGACGGCGGCGCAGCTGGCTGCTGTTTTCACAAAGCGCCATTACCCTGGCGCTGCTGGGTATGGCGAACAGTGATCCGCAGCAAAACCTGACTCTGTTTGCCCTTTGCGCCCTGATTGTCGCCTATAGCTCAGCCACACAGGATATTGTCATTGATGCTTACCGTATTGAATCCGCACCGGAAAAGTTTCAAGCGGCGATGGCAGCGGCCTATATGACAGGTTACCGCTTGGCGATGATTATGGCCGGTGCCGGCTCTCTGACTATCGCCGCCTGGGCCAGTGAATCAGATACCTATCAGTTATCTGCCTGGTCGACCTCCTATTTAGTGATGGCTGCCTGCATGGGGGTGGGGATTATCACCACTTTTGTCTGCCATGAGCCCGATTACCAGAATCAGCAGGAGACACACAAGCAACAGCTGGCAGTCAAACTGCAGCATCAGCATCTTCCGCAAGCTATCGCCCACTTTTTGGCCTGGTTAGAAATTGCAGTCATTGAACCTTTTGCCGACTTTTTTAAGCGCTACGGCAAACA
>JBFGZH010000123.1:0-7299 GCA_041586895.1 Psychromonas sp.
GCCTGCAACAGGTTACACTATTGCAGGCTTATTACTCAAACTTGTTGTGCACATTTTGATGAGCAAACAAAAATTATTAAGAGCAATTCATCAAGACAAATCAGATAGCCTCAGCCTTTGTCATTACGTATTTTGATAATCTTTTCTTACTCAGCCCCATATAAAACAGAGCACCAAACAGCGCACCTAACAACCAGGAGTAACCTGATAGAGCAGCTAAAGCATCAACCCACACAGTTGCAACAGAGAACACTGCGCCAACCGCAAAAGCGATCAATGCCGTTCTATTCCACCCCTGCGTATAGTAATAACGGCTTGCAGATGAAGAATCATAAAGTGCCTTAACGTTAAGCTTCTGCTTACGAATCAGGTAATAATCTACCACCATAATACCGTACAGAGGAGCTAAGGTAGCGCCCAATGTATTGACAAAAGCACCAATCCCCACCTGGCTGATAAAACTGGTCCACAGTGCACCAATAAGCAATGCAAACAGTGAAGTGATCATGCCGGCTTTCTGAAAGTTGATACGTGACGGTGCCAAGTTAGCAATACCGTTCACAGCGGGAATAAAGTTAGCAACCAGGTTGATACCGACCGTCGCAGCAAAGAAAGTAATAGCAGCAATAATACTCAGTAAAGCATTATCCGCTTTCTCAACAATGGTGGTTGGATTCGTTAGCTGTTCGCCATAGACCACTGTCGCACCAGCAGTAATCAACAGTGCGAGTATAGAAAACAGAACCATATTAAATGGCAAGCCGGCAAGGTTACCAAGCGTAACCGACTTACGATCACGCGCATAGCGGGTGAAGTCGCTGAAATTGATCATAACAGCGGCGAAATACGCTACCATAGTACCAACAATAGCGACAAAACCACTCAATTCAGTGCTAAAGCTGGCATCCGGATGTTGAAAAATAGAGTTCGCTGAAGACAGTAGTTGTCCATCCGCCTTCTGCCAAAGTATAACCAGTAGACCAATCATAACTACATAAACAAATGGCCCGGCAAGATTCAGGAACTTACCTACCCACGCCATACTTCGGGAAAAGATCAGCATCTGCAGCAGCCAAACCACAATAAAAGAGAACCAGCCCATCAGCGTCATGCCAAAATAACTTTCTCCGCCTGATAAACCGGTCAGCGTAACCAGTAGCAGGTTCAATGCAGTTGAAGCAAAGTAGGTTTGCACACCAAACCAGAATACCGCCACAACCGCACGCAGTATCGCAGGCAGCTTAGCCCCCTGCGTTCCCATGCTGACCCGCACTAGTACAGGATAAGGAATACCATAATCCACTCCTGCACGCCCGGAAAGATTAACCAAAAACATAACCATCAGACCAGCAGTGATCAATCCGGCAAATGCTGTCCAACCGGTTACGCCATAACCGATAAACAAAGAAGCGACTAATGTATAGCCGAATAGACTTTGAATGTCATTCGCCCAGATGTTGAAAATTTCAAACCAACCCCAGCGTCTCTGATCAGCAGCAAGCGCAGCAAGCGTTTCATTATTTCCTGATTCATTTTTAACCATATCCATCATTTCCTTATTGCTATGACGCGGACTAATTAATCTCTCTATTGCATATCAGCCCAAAAAATATTGTATACAATAATTTTTTTAGCAATTACTATGCCAGTAATAAAAACCCTTGGCGATCTTATGGTTATAGTAAGATTGGAAACTCTGATTCTCCGATGCCCCCATTACTGCACCAAAGAAACACACAAAAAACCCTAATTGGTGCACCATAAACTGAATATTTGAGCATTAACCTAGAAAATCCGCTTGAATGGCTGCCCCTCAGTATTAAACTAATGGTATACATATCCCTACGAAAAAACGTATACAATAACTAGCAACCAATAAGAGCAAACACTATGCTTAGCGATGAGAAAATATACCGAAAGATTCTGAAAGCGATAGTTGAACATCAGCTACCACCAGGATCGAGATTGCCTGAAGATAAATTATCAGAAGCCTTTGGCAGGAGCCGTACTGGCATTCGTAAAGTTCTGCAGAGATTAGCCCTGGAACGCGTGGTTGTTATAGAGCCGAATAAAGGAGCACATGTAAATCGCCCAAGCGAACGTGAAGCGGAAGAGGTTTTGCATAGCCGAATCCTTGTCGAACCCATGCTTATTCCCGAAATACTCAATAATTGGAATAAAAACAGCTCAAAACACTTTCGCAACATAGTCGCTGAAGAAAAAGCCGCAGAAAAGAGTGGCGAACTGGCGGCATCTATTCAACTGACGGCTAAGTTTCATTATGAACTGGCGCAGTTATCCGATAATTCCGTCATAGCGGAATTCGTCGAACAGCTGTGTAATCGTTCTTCGCTGATCATTGCCGCCTATGGTTCCAATCAGAGTGTCAGTTGCGACTGCGGCAATCATAACGAACTGCTCGATTTGTTGGATAATCACGACAGCCAGCAAGCACAGGAATGGATGAAACGGCACCTGCTGCATATAAAATCCTCCTTGACGCTGAATGATAAGCGCAGCCAACAAATTAATTTCCAGCAACTTTTTTCAGAAATAGAGTAAGCAATGCGTTAAAAGAACTTTCATCACCCACCAAAATATGGCATTTGGCGGGTGATCTTAGTCTCTTATGATGTTTGTTTCATTTCTGCAAGTCTGTTAACTTCAAGATGTTCGGGCGCCATGAGAACCCGATAAGTAACAGCAGCAACACCACCACCGATAAATAAGGCGTAATTAGCCAAATCTGTAATTATAAATGTCGATATAATCGCGGCAGTACCAGCTATCACTAAAGCATATACACTCTTTTTATTGACACCGTTTTCGTACCAGTAAAGGCCTTCTGGTGACTCGCTATAAAGTGATTCAACGTCAATTTCTGACTTTTTAATCATGAAGTAGTCAACAATAACAATACCATAAAGCGGACCAATCATGGCGCCAAGCACATCAACCGTATAATGAATAACTTCCGGGTTATTAAACAGGTTCCACGGCATTAACAGGATGGAGCCAAATGCCGCGATAAAACCACCCGTTTTAAAACTGATTTTCTGTGGAGATACATTTGAAAAGTCAAATGCCGGTGCCACAAAATTGGCCACAATGTTAATACCAACGGTCGCAAAGATAAATGTCAACGCACCGAGAACAGTAATCAGACCTGAATCTAAACGCTTCACTGTTTCGACTGGATCAACAATCATTTCACCGAAAACAGGGATTGAAGCAGAAACAATTATAACCGCGAAAAGGGAGAAAAGAATAAAGTTAAGCGGTAACCCCAAAAGATTTCCAAACTTCAGTTGTTTGTACGAGCCACAATAACGGGAGAAGTCACTAAAGTTCAATGTCGGCCCTGCAAAGTAACCAGCAACAAGAGCAATAGCTATAACCATTTGCGCAATGACATCCCAGCCATCAAGTGTCTTACTAGATAAATTAAAGCTGATATTTTCCCAGCCAGCCTTGTCAATCATAAAGAAGCACAGCGCTGCCATAGCAAGATAGATAGCCGGACCAGACCAGTCGATAACGCGGCGAATCATATCCATTCCAAACATAAAGACGACCGCTTGAATTATCCACATGGACACAAAGCCAACCCAGCCAAGATAAGATAAGCCAATGAAAGAGCTATCCGCTAAGCTTTCTAAACCAGGGAAAAAATACAGGATCAAAATGATAAATGAACTGGACGCCAGGTAAGTTTGAATCCCATACCAGACAACGGCAATCAGACCACGAATAACAGCTGGAATGTTGGCACCAAATACACCGAACGACATACGTGCGACAACAGGAAATGGTACTCCTGCTTTTTGTCCCGGTTTACCCATCAGATTGGCAAAAACCATAACAATACAGATACCAATCAATAAACTGATAAATACCTGGATACCATTCAATCCTAACGCAAATAAGCTGGCAGCAAAAACATAGCCGCCAACACTATGAACATCTGACATCCAAAATGCAAAAATACTGTACCATCCCCATTTCTGTTCTTTATCTGGCAGTAAGTCCTCATTGCAGAGTTTCGGACTTTGAGGTAATGCTGTTTTCATATCGGCTTTCCTTATTTGATTTAAATTGCGCACAACACCTGTCACGCATTGTATACAAAATATGACATGCTAATATTATGCCAATCTTCCAAACAGCATATTTACTTCACTTATTCACTCGTAAAATGATAACAACAAGCTTTTCATCACCAACAAGGTGCGCTCCAGCACTGATACTGTGCACCCATGGCCTATTAACACGCAAAGATCACCTATATACTAAACAAAAACTATGGTATACATTTTGCTAGATATAATTGTATACAAAAATAAACTTGCATGTATAGAGTACATCAATGTCGAATGATGAAGTAATTTACAAAAAACTACTCAAAGCGATAGTCGAGCATCAGCTGCCTCCTGGCTCCAGATTGCCTGAAGATCGACTTTGCGAAGCATTTAATGTCAGTCGAACCGGAATTAGAAAGGTTTTACAACGTTTATCCCTAGAGCGATTCGTTTTAATACAAACCAACAAAGGTGCTCAAGTAAATAAACCCGGCGCAAAAGAAGCCAATGAGGTCTTTGATACTCGAATCCTTATTGAGTCACAGCTTATTCCCGACTTAATGCAGCGTTGGAATTTACAACAATCTGAACGGTTTCGGAATATGCTTGACCAGGAGGATCAAGCGGCAATAGATAATGATTTCGCCGCTTCAATCCAGTTAACCGCCAGATTCCATTATGAATTAGCAAAGGTAGCCGGGAATTCGGTTCTCGCTAATTTTGTGGAACAGCTATGCTATCGCTCTTCGCTGGTGATAGCTGCATACGGCTGTAAAAACAGCGTAAGCTGTGATTGTGGTGAACACTGTGACTTTATTAATATTTTGGATTCGGGGGATACAGTTAAAGCACAATCCTGGATGAAACAGCATCTTCAGCTTATCAAATCGTCACTTACCCTAGATCGCAAGAAAGACACAGAGATCGATTTTCTGCACCTGTTTGCCAATTAACATCAAGGAATAATTATGATTATCAATTTAATAAACCCAAACACTTGTCAAGGTATGACTGAAGCTATTGGGGATAGCGCGAGAGACGTGGCATCGCCATCAACGCAAATAATCGCCACCTCTCCCGAACATGGGCCTAGTAGTATAGAGTGTGCACTTGATGAAGCCATCGCCAGTGCCGCACTACTCGATACTATTCGCTTGGGGGAAGAAAAAGGCGTTGATGCGCATATTATTGCCTGCTTTGGCGATCCTGCCCTTGACGCGGCCCGAGAGTTAGCGTCTGTTCCTGTTATTGGTATTGCAGAAGCCGCATTCAAACTGGCAACTCTTATTGCATCTCGTTTTAGCATTGTCACGACATTACGCCGTACTCTGCCTATGAGTGAACATCTTCTTCAGCGATATGGCTATAAGCACCTTTGCGGCAGTGTCAGAGCCAGTGATATTCCGGTATTAGATCTGGAGAACATCAGTAATAGTACCTACCAAATACTAAAGTCAGATTGTCAAGCCGCCATAGCAGAAGATGCTGCAGAAGTGATTGTGCTGGGATGTGCGGGCATGTCTAACCTTGTTGAGCAACTAAGCTCAGAGCTGGATATCCCTGTTATCGACGGTGTTGCTGCAGCAGTAAAACTTGCAGAATCTTTGCATCAGCTAAATCTGCGCACTTCTAAAGTAGGGCAATATAGTTTGCCGCTAAACAAACCATTTATTGGTCGCTATCAGCATTGGCATCAATAAGATAGTAATTAAAGGATTTAATATATGAATAGCAACAACCCTCGCGACTATATCGGTTATGGCCGTGATAAGCTGCCAAATGTCGTGTGGCCGAATAACGCAAAAATAGCGGTACAGTTTGTGCTCAACTACGAAGAAGGTGGTGAACATTGCGTCTTACACGGTGATCAGCACTCGGAAACTTTCCTTTCCGAGATATTTGGCGCAGAAGCCTACCAAGATCGTCATATGAGTATGGAATCGCTGTACGAATATGGCTCAAGAACCGGTGTCTGGCGAATTATCGGTGAATTCGAAAAGCGCAACATTCCATTAACCGTATTTGGTATCGCCACCGCCTTACAACGCAACCCGCAGGTGGTTCAGGCTATACGTGACAATAACTATGAAGTTGTTTGTCATGGACTGAAGTGGATTCACTACCAAAACATGCCAATAGAGATGGAGCGCCAACAGATGAAAGAGGCTCTGAATATCATGGAGGCGCTTTTCGGTAAAAAATCTGTTGGCTGGTATACCGGAAGAGACTCGCCCAACACACGTAAGCTGGTTGCTGAAAATACACACTTACTGTACGACTCCGATTATTATGGTGATGATCTGCCTTTCTGGACTATGGTCGACGACATTGATCATCCGGGAGCAGAACGTCCTCATCTTGTCATCCCATATACATTAGACACTAACGATATGCGCTTTGCTTCACCTTATGGGTTCAGCCATGGTGATGAGTTTTTCCAATACTTAAAAGATACCTTTGAGTGTCTTTATGCCGAAGGTGACAGTACGCCCAAAATGATGTCTATAGGGATGCACTGCCGAATACTGGGTAAACCGGCTCGGTTTATGGCTTTAAAACGATTCCTTGATTATATCCAATCACATGACGATGTCTGGGTAGCAAAACGAGAGGATATCGCGCAGCACTGGATTAAACATCATTCGCCACACTCAAAATAGCCTGCTGCTTAGCAAGGCATATAGCTAATACTTCAGAATACCCCCAGCTCCATAGTCGTCTTTAGCGACTGATGGAGCCATCACGCACGGTTTAGCGCAACTCTCTAATCTTGTAGATGCCAGTATTAAATGGCAGTGAGGCGCCTTTTAACGTTTTTGTGAGTTAGCGATAACTTATATAAGATTGCAAAAATCATCGGTAATTTTAAGCAGAAGCTGATGTCGATTGGAATAATACACTTGCTATAAAAGGGCCCAGCCGACAACCAGCAGCTAAAGGCGATTGCCAACCCTCAGATAGGCCTGCTAACTTATCACTGTAGCTGCTGAATTTTTTAAATCACTTTTTGCTGCAAGCAGATGATTTTGTCATTACACAAGACTTCTAAGTCGTTTGTCTGCTCTATCAAGTGGCACACCTCTTGAAAACGATAAGTACGACTGTCATACAAAACGACGGCAGTCTGATCGCCAGAGAAAAACTGATGCTGTTCACCATAAGCAGTATAACGACCAGCCCCGATCGCAATCAGAATGGTCTCGGGATAATTAGCCTGCGC